>NZ_JBEOUO010000018.1:0-133707 GCF_040302485.1 Streptomyces sp. NPDC126499
GGCGTGCGTCCCGCAGCACGCCTGCGCCCCCCCGCCCGGCGGGGGGCGCGGCGGACGGACGGGGGCGCGCGGCCGCACCCCGGCCGCGCGCCCTTCCCAGATCACCGCTGGGGCGGCTCCTCCGGGGGTCGCTGGGGCGTGTCGCCCAGCTGCTGCCTGAGCTTCTCCTGGGCGGTGTCGACGTGACGGCTGTACTTGCCCTGCGTCCTCTTGTCGACGTAGTCGCCGCCCTTGTCGACGGCCTTTCCCGCCTGGTCCTCGTGCCCCTTGAGCATCTGCTTGAGCTTGTCCATCACGGACATCGCGGCCCTCCTCGGATGGCCCCCCTGTCCCGTCCAGGATCCCGGAACGGTCCGCCGACCGCATCCGCAGGACGGAGGGAGGCGTCCACCGTGGGGGCTACGGCGGCGGCACGAGCTCCGACCGTGGGCTGACGCAGGGGCGGTGGGCGGCGCCGTAACGTCCTCGGCATGATCAAGCCGACTCGGGCGGCCGCTGCCGCCCTTCTCGCCTGCGCGGTCGCGTTACCCCTGACCGCCCTGCCCGCCTCCGCTGCCACCCCGGCGGCACCGGCCGTGACGCCGGCCTCCGCCTTCCACTCGTCCGACGCCCTCACCTCCCCCGGTGCCCTCTCCGCCCTCGCCTCCCCCGGCACCTCTGGCGCACCCGCCGCCCTCTCCGGCCCGTCCTCGCGGGCCGCCTCCGTCCCGCTCGAACTCCCCGCGCCCACGGGGAAGTTCGGTGTCGGCGGCACGACCCTCCCTCTCGTCGACCGGTCCCGGCCGGATCCCTGGGTGCCCGCGGCGGACGGCCGGGAGCTCATGGTGACACTGCACTATCCGGCGGCCCGCCGCGCGTCGGGCGGGCCCGCCCCGTACGCGACCGAGGAGGAGGCCCGGCTGCTGCTGCAAGGGGTGGGCGTGACCGACCCCGGCTCCGTACGCGCCCTGGCCGGCATGGGCACGTACACCGCGACGGACGCGCGGCCGGCGCCGGGCCGGCATCCGCTCGTGGTGCTCTCGCCGGGCTTCGGGGTGCCGCGGTTCACGCTCACCCACCTCGCCGTGGACCTCGCCTCACGCGGCTATGTGGTCGCGTCCGTCGACCACGCCTACGAGACCTCGGGCACCGCCGTCCCGGGCGGACGGATCCTCACCTGTGTGGCCTGCACCGCCCTGGAGGAGGGCCGGGCGAAGGGCAGCGACGTGACGGCGGCGCGGGCGGCGGACGTCCGCTTCGTCCTGGACCGGCTGACCGGGCCCCGGCCCGCGTGGCGGTACGCGGCACGGGCGATCGACCGGTCGCGGGTCGGCATGGCCGGGCACTCCATCGGCGGCGCGAGCGCCGCCACCGCCATGGCCGCGGACCGGCGGATCGACGCCGGGGTGAACATGGACGGCACCTTCTGGGACGCGTTGCCGGCCGACGGCCTGGGCGGGCGGCCGTTCCTGTTCCTCGGCACGGACGAGTTCCACCGTCCGGGCGGCGAGGACACCAGCTGGGACGCGACCTGGCGCGCGCTCGGAGGCTGGAAGCGCTGGCTGACGGTGTCCGGATCCGACCACTTCAGCTTCTCCGACGGCCCCGTGATCCAGCACCACTTCGGGCTGCCCGCGGGACCGATCCCGGCCGGCCGGGCGCTCGGGGTGACCCGTGCCTACCTCGCCGCGTTCTTCGACGAGCATCTGCGCGGCCGGCCGCAGGCCCTGCTCACCGGACCGAGCCCGGAGCATCCGGAAGTGACGTTCCAGCAGCCGTAGCCGTAAGCCGTCGTCGTACCCGTAGCCGTAGTCGTGGTCGTGGTCGTCGCCACAGCGGCAGCCCCACCGTGCCGCGGGCGCGCCCGAGTGCCCCCAGGGCCTCAGGCGCGTCCCGCGGCCTTCTGGCTGCGCCGGGACAGGGAGTCGACGACCACGGCGGCGAGCAGCACCGAACCGGTGATCATGAACTGGACGGCGTTGCTGACGCCCATGATGTTCATGCCCGACTGGATGGAGCCGATCACCAGGGCGCCGAGCAGGGCCGACCAGACCGAGCCGCGTCCGCCGAACAGGCTCGTGCCGCCGATGACGGCGGCGGCGATCACGTTCATCAGGAGGTTGCCGCCGCCGGAGGTCTGGCTCGCGGACTGGATCTGCCCGGCGAGGAAGATCCCGCCGATCGCGGCCATGGTGCCGGCGATGGTGAAGACGCTCATCCGGACGAAGGGCACGCTGATGCCGGCCCGGCGGGCGCCCTCGATGTTGCCGCCGACCGCGAAGATCTGCCGCCCGTAGCGGGTGCGGCGCAGCACGAAGTCGAGCACCACCAGCAGGATCAGGAAGATCAGCAGTGCCAGCGGCAGTCCCTGGTAGCGGTTGAGGATGTACGCGGCGGCGAAGGCGAGGGCCGCGATGACGACCGTGCGCAGCACGATCTCGGCGACCGGCCGGAACGGCACCCGGGCGGCCCGCCGGCGCCTGGCGTCCAGGAGCGAGGCGAGCAGGAAGAGTCCGACGCCCACGGCGGCCGTGACGTACGCGGCGGCGGGGCTGTGGAAGATCGTCGAGTACAGCTTGGAGACGACGCTCTCGCCGGGGATGTTGACCGTGCCGGTGGTGCCGAGCACCTGGAGCATGAGCCCGTTCCAGGCGAGGTTGCCCGCGAGGGTGACGACGAACGCGGGCACGCCGACCTTGGCGAAGAAGAAGCCGTGGATCAGGCCGACGGCCGCTCCCCCGGCGACGGCGACGAGCAGCGCCAGCCATTCGTTCATGCCGTTCAGGACGTTGAGGACGGCGAAGATCGCCGCGCACAGACCGCTGACGGAGCCGACGGAGAGGTCGATCTCGCCGAGCAGCAGCACGAAGACGATGCCGACGGCGATCATGCCGGTGCCGACGATCTGCTGGCTGAGGTCGGAGAGGTTCTGCGCGGAGAGGAAGGCGCTGTCGAGGCTGCCGAAGACGGTCCAGATGATGATCACGGCGACGACGACGGGCAGGGATCCCAGCTCGCCGCTGCGGAGCTTGCGGCGGAACTCGCCGAGGTAGCCGCGCAGGCCCTCCTCGCGGACGATCAGCCGGCTGTCGACGGCGGGCACGGCCTCGGGCGCGGGCCCGGCCCCGGGCTCCTGCCCGGCGGCGCCGCGCGCGACCGGGCCCTCAGGGTCGCGGGGGTCGCGGGGGTCACGGGGGTCCTGGGAGCGTTTCATCGCGTCTCCTCCCCCCGCTGTTCCCGCTCCTCGCGGATCCGGGCCTGCCGGCGGGTGACGGCGCTCTCGGTGGCACCGGTGATGGCGGAGATGATCTCCTCGGTGGTGGTGGAGCGTTTGTCGAAGAGTCCGTTGTTGCGGCCGAGCCGCAGCACCGCGATCCGGTCGGCGACGGCCATCACGTCCACCATGTTGTGGCTGATCAGGATGGTGCCGAGGCCGTGCTCGCGGAGCCGTTCGACGAGGTCGAGGACCTGGGCGGTCTGCTCGACGCCCAGCGCGGCGGTCGGCTCGTCGAGGATGACGACCTTCGGGTCGCCGATGAGCGACCGGGCGATCGCCACCGTCTGGCGCTGGCCGCCGGAGAGCGAGGCGACGGGAATGCGGACCGAGGGGATCCTGATGGAGAGGGTGTCGAGGAGTTCGCGGGAGCGCTGCTCCATGCGGACCTCGTCGAGGACGCCGAAGCGGCGCAGCTCCCGGCCGAGGAAGAGGTTGCCGACGACGTCGAGGTTGTCGCACAGCGCGAGGTCCTGGTAGACGGTCGCGATGCCGAGGTTCTGGGCGTCGTGGGGCCGGTTGATCGAGACCGGCCGGCCCTGCCATGTGATGACCCCGTCGTCGGGTGGATTCACCCCGGCGATCGCCTTGACGGCGGTCGACTTCCCGGCGCCGTTGTCGCCTACGAGGGCGACGACCTCACCGGGACGCACCTCGAGGTCGAAGTCCGACAGGGCCTGGACCGCGCCGAACCGTTTGGAGATCCCCCGCAGCGTCAGCACTGGTGCTTCCGGCACCGCGACCGCCTCCTCGGCGGGATACGGGCTGTGCCCGGGGCAGGGCTCCCCGGGTGCGGGCTCCGGTGACGGGTCACCGGAGCCCGGCCCGGCTACTGGAGTCCGGCCTGCTTGCAGGCGTCGGCGTAGGCGGGCGTGCAGATCTCCTGGACCGTGTACAGCCCGTCCTTGACGACCGTGTCCTTGATGTTGTCCTTGTTCACCACGACCGGGGTCAGCAGGGTGGCCGGGACCTTCTGCCCGCTGCCGCTGGTGACGGTGGTGGGGGTCAGGTCCTTGGAGAGCGGCTTGCCCTCGGCGAGCTCGACCGCCATCCGGGCGGCGATGTCGGCCTCCGGCTTGTACGGCTTCTCCACGGTGATGGTCTGGGTGCCGAGCAGGATCCGCTGGATTGCGTCGAGTTGGGCGTCCTGGCCGGTCAGCGGCACGTTCATGCCGGCGGCCTTGAGCGCGGTCGCGATGCCGGCGGCCAGTCCGTCGTTGGCCGAGTAGACGCCGACGATCCGGTCCTTGCCGAGCGCGCTGATGGCGCCGGACATCTGCTGGTTGGCGTTGTTCGGGTCCCAGTTGGGAGTGTCGTACTCCTTGCCGATCTTCACCTTGCCGTCGAGGACCGAGTGCGCCCCGGCCTTGAACTCGGCGGCGTTGGGGTCGGTGGGCGATCCGTTGTGCATCACGATCTCGCCGTCGTCGGCCTTGTCGCCGATGGCGTCGAGGAGCGCCCTGCCCTGCAGCTCGCCGACCTTGCGGTTGTCGTACGAGACATAGGCGTCGACCGGGCCCTGGGCGAGGCGGTCGTAGGCGACGACCTTCACGCCCGCCCGGTTGGCCTTCTCCACGGAGGACTGGATGGACTTGGCGTCCACGGCGTCCAGGATGAGGACCTTGTTGCCCTTGGCGAGGGCGGTGTTGACCTGCTGTTGCTGGGTGGTCGCGCTCTCGGCCGCGTTGTAGTAGTCGATCCGGGCGCCGGGCGCGAGTTCCTTGATCTTGGCCTCGATGTAGGGCCGGTCGAACTTCTCGTACCGGGTGGTCTTGCTCTCCGGCAGCAGCAGTCCGATCCTCACGTCCTCCTGGGCGGCCGCCTCGCCGGTCGCCTGCGCGCCGCTGGTGGCGAGCGCGCCCAGGGACAGGGCGGCCGTTCCCACGAGGGCGATCGCCGCTCGCACTGTACGGGTCATGGCGGGCTCCTTCCGCGCGCCCTGGGTCCCTCCACCGCGGGACTGTGGGGCTTTCGAGAACCGCCAAGCCGCGGGAGCGCCGGCGCACCTATGGCCTATGTACCGACACTAGCCCCCGCTCGGGGGCGGCGCAGGCCGAGCGGGGTCAGCCGGTGGCCGGCCGGGGCCGGGGCCGGCCCGGGCCGGCCGGGGTCGGGATCAGCCGGGTCGGCCGGTGGCCGGCCGCGGTCAGCCGGCGGTACGGGCCATCCAGGCCTCGACCTCGTCGGCCGAGCGCGGCAGGGCGGCCGAGAGGTTCTCGTGGCCGTCCTCGGTGACGAGCAGGTCGTCCTCGATGCGGACGCCGATGCCCCGCCACTCCTCGGGCACGGTGAGGTCGTCCGGCTGGAAGTACAGGCCCGGCTCGACGGTGAGGACCATGCCCGGTTCGAGGACGCCGTCGACGTAGTCCTCGACGCGGGCCTCGGCGCAGTCGTGGACGTCGAGGCCGAGCATGTGACCGGTGCCGGCCATGGTGAAGCGGCGCTGGAGGCCCAGGGCGTAGGCGCGGTCGGCGGGGCCCTCGACGAAGCCCCAGTCGACCAGGCGGGCCGCCAGGTGACGCTGGGCCGCCTCGTGGAAGTCGCGGTAGGCGGCGCCGGGCTTCACGGCGGCCATGCCGGCCTCCTGGGCCTCGTACACCGCGTCGTAGACCCGGCGCTGGACGGGCGTGAAGGTGCCGCTGATCGGGAGGGTGCGGGTGACGTCGGCGGTGTAGAGGGTCCTGGTCTCCACGCCCGCGTCGAGGAGCAGCAGTTCGCCGGGCCGGACGGGGCCGTCGTTGTCGGTCCAGTGCATGATCGTGGCGTGTGCGCCGGCGGCGCAGATCGAGCCGTAGCCGACGGAGTTTCCCTCCAGGCGGGCGCGCCGGAAGAAGGTGCCCTCGATCCAGCGCTCGGAGGTGGCGACGGCGCGGGAGAGCTCGGCGACGGCGTCGGTGAAGCCGCGCACGGTGGAGTCGACGGCCTTGCGCATCTCGCCGATCTCCCAGGCGTCCTTGACGAGCCGGAGGTCGCCGAGCGCCTCCTCCAGCTCGGCGTCGCGCTCCTCGTCGGTGGTGACGGCGGCCTCGAGGGCCGGGTCGACGCCGCGGACGATCCGGGTGGGGACGGTGGAGGCGGTGGAGGCGGCGAGGTCCTGGGCGGCGGTGCGCACGTCGCGGCAGGTGAGGCCGAGGACGCGCGCGGACTCGGCGAGGGAGCGGCGGCGGCCCGTCCACAGTTCGGCGTGGTAGCCGATCCAGAACTCGTCGGTGTCCCGGCTGTCGCGCGGCAGCTGGTAGCAGTACGCGTCGTGGCCGCCGTCGGGGCGGGGCTCCAGGACGAGGGCGCCGTCGCGGCTCTGGTCGCCGGTCATGTGCACGTAACCCGAGTAGGGCCGGAACGGGTAGGTGTCGTCGTTGGAGCGGACCTTGAGGTTCCCGGAGGGGATCACGAGGCGCTCGCCGGGGAAGCGGGCGGAGAGCGCGGCGCGGCGGCGGGCCGCGTGCGGGGCCTGCTCGTCGAGGGTGAGGTCGTGCCGCTCGGTGTCCGCCCAGCCGGTGCGCATGAGCGCGGACAGTTCCTCGGAGATCGCGGTGTACAGACCGTTCTTTCGGCGCTTGGCCACGGGTGCCCCTTCGTCGGGTGGGTGTGTGCGCTGTGTCGGCCCCTGGACGGTAGCCCTCGCGGCGGCCGCCGGGGGCCGAGGAGTGTCAGTGGCACTGATCGGCCACGCCGGGAGCGTGGGGCGCGTCGATAATGCGTCGCGTGACGAGCGGACGGACGACGAGGGGGACGGACGGATGACGAAGGAGACGGACGGACGACGAGGGGGACGGACGGATGGCGAAGGAGACGGGCGGATGACGAGGGGGACGGCGGATGACGAAGGGGACGGACGGATGACGTGGGGCGCGTCGCACGAGGAAGGGGTCGTCGCATGACCGACGGGAGGCTCGGGGAGGCGCTGCGGCTGCTCGGTGTCGGCGAGGCCGCCCGCCGGGTCTACCTGGCGCTGCTCGACGCGGCGCCCGCGCCGCTGGGGACGGTCGGGCGGGCGGCCGGGCTGGGCGGGGCGGAGCTCGCGGCGGCGTACGGGGAGCTGGTCGAGGCGGGTCTCGCGAGTGCCGCCGCCGGGGACGGGGACATGGTGGCCCCGGTGCCGCCGGCGGCGGGTCTGGAGATCCTGGCCCGGCACCGGGCGGCGGAGCTGGAGGAGTCCAGGATCGCGGTGGGCGGTGCCTTCGAGTCGTTCCGGCGGCACCGGCTCGCCGCGTACAACGACCATCTGGTGGAGGTCGTCACCGGGGACGCGATCGGTCCCCGGATGCGGCAGGCGTGGGCGAGTGCGCGGGAGCAGATCCGGCAGCTGGACTCGCCGCCGTACGTGCCGATCGCGGGCGCCACCGAGGACGCGCTGGCGACGCTCGCCCGGGGCGTGAGGCAGCGGGTGGTCTACTCGCAGGGCTCGCTGGAGCATCCGGGCAAGCTGGCGACGGTCGTCGAGCCGTGCATCGAGGCCGGCGAGCAGGCGAGGGTGCTGCCGTCGGTGCCGGTCAAGCTGCTGATCATCGACGAGGCGTACGCCCTGGTGTCGCTGTCGATCCAGGAGGCGGACGTGGTCAACACGGTCCTCGTGGTGCAGCCGTGCGGGCTGCTGTCCGCGCTGGTGGCGCTGTTCGAGCAGTCCTGGCAGAGCGCCCTTCCCTTCCACGGCCGCACCGCCCGCCCGGCCGGTCTGGCGCCCGCCGACCGGCGGCTGCTGCGGCTGCTCGCGGGCGGCGCGAGCGACGAGGTGATCGCCCGTGAGCTGGGGATCAGCCGCCGCACCCTGTTCCGGCGCCTCCAGGTCCTGATGGCCCGGCTCGGCGCGGCGAACCGGTTCCAGATGGCGCTGCAGGCCCAGCGCTCCGGGTGGCTGTGACGGCCGGACTCCGTACGGGCCGGGCGCGCCGGCCACGGACGGCCCCCGGCCCCGTGGCGCCCCCCGCGGGGCCGACGGGCCGCTCCCGCTCTCTGCCGAGAATCCGCACATTGTGTACGTGCGGCGAAGTCGGCCTCCCTCGCCGCTCCCCGGTCGGGCACCGGCACCCGGGCCCTTCTGCCCTCATTGGGCGTGTTCGTCCCCCGGGTGAACCGGACCGCCGAAATCCGTTACTCCCTCCTGCGGAGAACGTGTCGCCATCGTGTGAAACATGCTGCACGCCGGTCGCCCGACGTGCACGAACGCACCTGAAAGAGCGTCAACGAAATTGGATCGGCCACCCGTTCGCGTGCTTTGATCTGCCGCGCCGCGGCAATCGGATTCCCCCCTCCCTGACGAAAGGTGCGCTCCATGCGTAACGACATCGAGACCATCGAGCTCGACGACAACGCCCTCGACGCCGTCTCCGGCGGTGTCATCAGCGTGAACGGCGGTCTCGCCGGCGCCGCGACCGGTGACGTCGCCTCCGTGCTCGGCACCGTCGGCAACCTGCAGACCGTGCAGGCCGTCGAGGGCATCGCCACCGGCGTCCCGGGCCTGGCCCAGGGCATCACCGGCGTCTCGGTGAACACCGCCGCCGTGACCGGTCTCGCCGGTCTCTGAGCAGACCCGTCCGTGGACCCCGGGGCGCTTTTCCGCCCCGGGGTCCACGGCCCCCGCCGCTCTTCGTGGCGCAGCGCAGCACCTGCAGTCGAAGGAACAGTCCATGCAATTCCGTCAGAAGGCTCTGTCCAAGCTGCAGTCGCCCGAAGAACTCGATCTTCCGGTGCGTTTCGCCCGGCCCCAGGGCCGTCTCGTCCTGGCCGTCACGGTCCTCGTCATGGCCGCCGCCGGGGTGTGGGCGTTCACCGGCACGGTGACCTCCAAGCTGAGCGCGCCCGGGATCCTCACCCGGCCCGAGGGCCGGTATCTGCTGCAGAGCCCCGTCGCCGGACAGGTGACCGAGCTCCTCGTCGCCGAAGGCGCGCGGGTCTCCCCCGGTCAGCCGCTCGCCGTCGTCCGCACCGAGCGGGGCGACCGGCCGGTGCGCGCCGTGGCCGGCGGCCGGCTGGCCGCGCTGCACGTGGCGACGGGCGCCGTGCTCGCGACCGGCGCCGACGTGGCGACCGTCGAGCGCGTCACCGATCCGAACGACCCCCTCGTGGCCGTCCTGTACGTGCCGCCCGGCGCCAACGGCACCGTCCGGGCGGGTGCCCGGGTCGACATCACCCTGCCCTCCGTGGCCGGGGACGGCAGCGCGGTGCTGCGCGGCCGGGTCGGCTCGGTGGGCCGCGCGCCCCAGACGCGCGCGCAGATCGGCGGCTTCCTCGGCGACGACGGGCTCGCCGCGCAGTTCACCCGGCAGGGCAGTCCGGTCGCGGTGCTCGTGACCCTGGAGCGCTCCGGCGGCCGCCCGGACGCCGACGACTCCGGCACGCCGGTCGCCGGCGCCGTCCACCTCTCCTCGCAACGCCCCGTCGACTGGCTGCTCCCGTGAACCGGCTGAACCCGCGCAAGAAGACCTCCCCGACCCGCCGCCGTCCCGCGCCCCGGCGCCGCCCCGTCCTGCGGGGCGGCAGGCCCCGGACCGTCCGCACCCCCACGGTGCTCCAGATGGAGGCGGTGGAGTGCGGCGCCGCCGCGCTCGCGATGGTGCTCGCCCACTACGGCCGCCACGTGCCGCTGGAGGAACTTCGGATCGCCTGCGGCGTCTCCCGGGACGGTTCGCGGGCCAGCAACCTGCTGAAGGCGGCGCGGAGTTACGGGCTCCAGGCCAAGGGCATGCAGATGGACCTGGCGGCGCTCGCCGAGGTCGTGGCCCCTGCGGTGCTGTTCTGGGAGTTCAACCACTACGTCGTCTACGACGGCATGGGCCGGCGCTTCGGCCGGGCCGGGGTGTACGTCAACGACCCGGCCAAGGGCCGCCGGTTCGTGCCGATGGAGGAGTTCGACACCGCGTTCACCGGCATCGTCCTCGTCTTCGAGCCGGGTGCCGGTTTCCGCCCCGGCGGGCGCCGGCCCGGCGTTCTCGGCGCCCTGCCCGCCCGGCTGCGCGGCACCTCGGGCACGATGGCCGCCGCGGTGCTCTCCAGCATCCTGCTGGTGGCCGTCGGCGCGTGGGTGCCGGCCCTGAGCCGTACGTACATCGACACCTTCCTCATCGGCGGCCAGGACTCGCTGCTCGGGGTGCTGTTCGCGGCGATGGCGACCGCGCTGGTGCTCACGGCGGTGCTCACCGCGCTGCAGCAGACCAATCTGCTGCGCGGGCGGATCGTCTCCTCCACCCTCGGCGGGGCCCGCTTCCTGCGTCACCTGCTGCGGCTGCCGGTGGCCTTCTACGCGCAGCGCAGCCCGGCCGATCTGGTGCAGCGGCTGCGGTCCAACGACTCCGTCGCCGAGACCCTCGCCCGCGACCTGTCGGCGGCCGGCGTGGACGCGGTGGTGGTGCTGCTGTACGCGGTGCTGCTGTGGACCTACGACCCGCAGCTCACCGTCGTCGGCGTCGGCGTCGCGCTGCTCAACGTGGTGGCCCTGCGGATCGCGGTCCGGGTCCGGGCCACCGGAACCCACAAGCTGCGCGCGGAGAGCGCCCGGCTGACGAACACCTCGTACGGCGGTCTCCAGCTGATCGAGACGATCAAGGCGACGGGCGGCGAGGACGGTTTCTTCCGCCGCTGGTCCGGGCAGCACGCCGTCACCCTCGACGTGCAGCAGCGGCTCGGGGTGCCGAGCGCGTGGCTGGCGATCGTCGCGCCCACCCTCGCCGCGTTCAACAGCGCCCTCATCCTGATGATCGGCGGACTGCGGGCCGTCGAGGGCCATCTGACGGTGGGGCTGCTCGTCGCCTTCCAGACCCTCGTGACCGGCTTCACCACGCCGATCGCCCGGCTCGGCGCGGTCGCGGGCCGGGCGCAGGACTTCGCCGCCGACGTCGCCCGGCTCAAGGACGTCGAGAACTTCCCCGTCGACCCGGTCCACACCCGGCGCGAACCCGCCGGCGGTGCCCGCCGGCTCACCGGCCATGTGGAGCTCGACGGCGTCACCTTCGGCTACAGCCCGCTCGACCCGCCGCTGCTCACCGACTTCTCGCTCGCCGTCGGGCCCGGCCGGCAGGTCGCGCTCGTCGGCGGCTCCGGCAGCGGCAAGTCCACCGTCTCGCGTCTGATCGCCGGCCTGTACGCCCCCTGGGAGGGCACCGTCCGGATCGACGGGATGCGGCTCGCGGACATCCCGCGCGGCGCGCTCGCGGCCTCCGTCGCCTTCGTCGACCAGGACGTCTTCCTCTTCGAGGGCACCGTCCGGGACAACGTGGCGCTGTGGGACCCGTCCGTGCCGGACGAGGCCGTGGTCGCCGCGCTCGCGGACGCCTGCGTCCTCGACGTGGTGTCCCGGCGGCCGGGCGGCATCCACAGCCGGGTCGAACAGGACGGCCGGAACTTCTCCGGCGGCCAGCGCCAGCGCCTGGAGCTCGCCCGGGCCCTGGTCCGCGACCCGAGCGTGCTGGTGCTCGACGAGGTGACCAGCGCGCTGGACGCGGTGACCGAGCGGGAGGTCATCGACAACCTGCGGCGCCGGGGCTGCGCGTGCGTGGTGATCGCCCACCGGCTCAGCACCGTGCGGGACAGCGACGAGATCCTCGTCCTCGACCGGGGCACGGTCGTCGAGCGCGGCCGGCACGCCGACCTGGTGGCCGCGGGCGGCCCGTACGCCGAACTGGTCAAGGAGCACTGACGTGACCTCGCCGACCCCGTTCCCGGCCCCCTCCCCCACGGCGGCCGCGGCCGCCCCGCCGTCCGACCCGGTGCTCGCCGCGCTCGGCGGGCTCGGCGCGGGCGTGGACTGCTCGGGCCTGCGCAGCCTCGCCCTGGAGGGCCCGTCGGTGCTGTGGCTGGTCGTCCACGGCAGCCTCGACCTGTTCGCGGTGGACGCCGCGCACGCCGGCGCCTGGCACTTCCTCGGCCGGGTGGAGGCGGGCGCGCTGCTGCTCGGCCCCGCCGAGGGCCCCCGGCACACCCTGGTCGGCCGGCCCTCCCAGGAGTGCCTGTTGCGCCGGATCGAGCTGCGCGAACTGCGGCGGCCGGAATACGCGGCCGTCCCCGAGCAGGGCACCTGGGGCGGCGCCTGGGGCGGATCGTGGTACGAGGAGCAGCCGGGGGCGTACGGGGCGTACGACGGGTACGGGACGGCCGCACCGGCCGGCTCCCCCGTCGGCGCGCCGGTCGCGAGCCCGCTGGAGGACGCCTTCGCGCTCGGCATCGGCCGGGGCCTTCGGGTGCTGTACGAGGCTCCGCTCGACGGCAGGTTCGGGCAGGCGCGGGGCGGCGCCGACGACGAGGTCGTGTGGATGCACGTCACCCCGGGCGGCCTGGCGTACGGCGCGGCCTACGAGGCGGAGGCGGCCGGCACCCTGCTCGTCGACCCGGTGCTGTGGCAGGGCATGGTCGAGCAGCAGTACCGGCTGCTGTACGCGCTCGACGACTGGATCGAGGAGCGCGAGCGCGCCCAGGAGGACCGGACGGCGGCCGGCCTGGCGGCGGGCCGGGCGGCCGGCAGCGAGGCGGACCGGGCGCTGCTCGCCGCCCTCGGGCGTCCGGGCGGGCGCGACCGGCGCGCCGACGGGGCCGACGCCACCCTCGCCGTGTGCCGCCTGGTGGCCGCGGAGGCCCGCATCGCGCTGCCGGAGTCGGTCGCCTCTGCCGTCTCCGCGACGGCGGGGAGCGGCGAGGAGCGGACGGACCCGGTGGACCGCATCGCGCTCGCCGCCCGGATCCGCACCCGCGAGGTCGGGCTGCGCGGGCGCTGGTGGCGGGAGAACTGCGGGCCGCTGGTCGGCCGTCGTGACGCGGACGGCTCACCGGTCGCGCTGCTGTGGCGGCGCGGCCGTTACGTGGCGGTGGACCGCGCCGGCGGGCGGCGGGAGCGGATCGGGGAGGCGAACGAGGCCGACTTCGAGCGGCGGGCCGTGATGTTCTACCGGCCGCTGCCGGAGGGCCGCCTCGGGCTGCCCCGGCTGCTGCGCTTCAGCCTCCGGGGTACCCGCCAGGAGCTGCGCGACCTGCTCGTGGGCGGGCTGGTGGCGGTGGTCCTCGGCGCGACGGTGCCGGTGGCGACCGGGCGGATCCTCGGCGAGTACGTGCCGGCCGCCGAGCACGACCTGATCGTGCAGACCTCGCTGGCGCTCGTGGCGACCGCCGTGGTGTCGGCCGCGTTCATGCTGCTGCAGAACGTCTCCCTGCTGCGCATGGAGGGCCGGATCGAGGCCACCCTCCAGCCGGCGGTGTGGGACCGGCTGCTCCGGCTGCCGACGACCTTCTTCACCGGACGCTCGACGGGTGAGCTGGCCAACGCGGCGCTCGGCATCGGCGCCATCCGGCGCATGCTGGCCGGGGTCGCGCCCGTGTGCCTCCAGGCGGGCACGGTCGGCGTGACCAACCTGGTCCTGCTGCTCGTGCACAGCGTGCCGCTCGCCCTGGTGGCGCTCGCGCTGCTGTTCGTCGTCTCCGCGGTGTTCCTGGGTCTGGGGCTGTGGCAGCTGCGCTACCAGAGGCGGCTGGTCGAGCTGGGCAACCGGCTGGACAACCAGGCCTTCCAGACCCTGCGCGGGCTGCCCAAGCTGCGGGTCGCCGCCGCGGAGAGCTTCGCGTACGCGGCCTGGGCGCGGGAGTTCGCCCGTACCCGGGTGCTCCAGCAGCGGGCCGGCCGGATCCAGAACGCGCTCACGGTGCTCGGCGCGGTGTGCCTGCCGGTGTGCTCCCTGGTGATGTTCATGCTGCTGGCCGGACCGGCCCGCGGCAGCCTGTCCGCCGCCGAGTTCCTCACCTTCTCCACCGCCCTGACGATGCTGCTGTCCTCGGTCACCCAGCTGACCGGAGCGCTCCTGTCGGTCGCGGCGGTGCTCCCGGTGTTCGAGCAGGTCGAGCCGATCCTGCGGGCGGAACCGGAGGTGCGCGGCGGGGCGGCGCGGCCCGGCGTGCTCAGCGGCGCGATCGAGGCCCGGCAGCTGTCGTACCGCTACAGCGAGGACGGCCCGCTGGTCCTCGACGGCGTCGACCTGGCGATCCGGCCCGGCGAGTTCGTCGCGATCGTGGGGGCGAGCGGCTGCGGCAAGTCGACCCTGCTGCGGCTCCTCATCGGCTTCGACCGGCCCACCGAGGGCAGCGTGCTGTACGACGGCCAGGACCTGGCCGCGCTCGACCAGGCGGCGGTGCGCCGCCAGTGCGGGGTGGTCCTCCAGCACGCCCGGCCGCTGACCGGGTCGATCCTCGACTGCCTGCGCGGCGCGGAGGCGTACACGCTCGAAGAGGCCTGGGAGGCCGTGACGCTCGCGGGGCTCGCGGAGGACGTCAAGGCCATGCCGATGGGCCTGCACACGATGCTGTCGGACGGCGGCGCCACCGTGTCCGGCGGGCAGCGGCAGCGTCTGATGATCGCCCAGGCCCTCATCCGCAAGCCGCGGATCCTCTTCCTCGACGAGGCGACCAGCGCGCTCGACAACGAGGCGCAGCGGGTGGTCATCGAGTCCACGAAGGCGCTGGCCGCGACCCGGGTGGTGATCGCCCACCGGCTCTCCACGGTCATGGGCGCCGACCGGGTGATCGCGATGGCGGAGGGCCGGATCGTCCAGCAGGGCACTCCGGCGGAGCTGCTCGCGGACGCGGGCGGGCTGTTCCACGAGCTGGTGCGCCGCCAGCTGCGCTGACTCGTTTCTCGGGGCTCGGTTCGCCTCGATCGGCTCGTTCGCCCGTGTCTCAGCTCACCCCGCGGGGGCGGAACTGCACGCTGATGCGGGGGCCGACGGCGCGGGTGGTCTTGGGGACGGCGTGCTCCCAGGTGCGCTGACAGGAGCCTCCCATCACGAGGAGGTCGCCGTGACCGGAGGGCAGGCGGAGGGCCACCGGGCCGCCGCCGCGCGGGCGGAAGGCGAGGTCGCGCGGGTCGCCGAGGGCGAGGATCGCGACCATGGTGTCCTGGGTGGAGGAGCGGCCGGTGCGGTCGCCGTGCCAGGCGACGCTGTCGCGTCCGTCGCGGTAGAGGCAGAGCCCGGCCGTGACGAAGGGCTCGCCCAGCTCGTCGGCGTAGTGCGCGTCGAGGGCCGCGCGGGCCTCGACGAGCGCGGGGTGCGGGAGCGGGGCGCCTTCCCGGTAGTACGCGAGGAGCCGCGGGACGGCGACGACGTTGTCGTACATCGTGCGCTCCTCGGCCTGCCAGGGCACGCCGGTGACCAGCTCCTCGAACAGGGCGTCGGCGCCGTGGAACCAGCCGGGCAGGTGGTCGACCCAGGCGCCGTCGCCCAGCTGCGTGCGCCGGACGCCGTCGAGGGGGCCGGGTCCGATGTCGGAGCCCTGGTCGAAGAGGGAGCCCTGGAATCCGGGGAGGTGGGGTCGTACGGCGGTCATGGTTCCAGCCTAGACGATGAATCGAACGTTCGAGCGATTCGGGTCCGGTGGGCAGGAGGACGCGGCGGGTCAGGAGGCGAGCAGGCGCCGGTAGCTCTCCGGGTGGGTCGCGAGGAAGTCCGCGAAGGACTGCGGCGGGTGCCCGGTCAGGGTGCGCACGTCGTCGGACACGTCGTCCATCTCCCCGGCGGCCACGGCCTCGTAGGAGGTCACCCACCCCTCGACCTCCCACTCGGGCGCGTCGTAGACCGCGCGTGAGGCGTACGCCTCCTCGCGGGTCTCCGGGCGGTAGGTGATCGTGCGCCCGCACGCACGCGTGAGCGCGGCCGCGACCTCGTCGAAGCTCAGCGCCTCGGGGCCGGTCATGTCGTACGTGGCCCCGTCGTGCCCCTCGCCGAGCAGCACCGCCGAGGCGGCGTCGGCGATGTCGTCGTGGGTGACGGCGCCCACGCGCCCGTCGCCGGCCGGTCCGCGCAGGACGCCCTCGGAGGAGGTCATCGCGACCAGGTCGGCCTGGTAGGTGCTGTCCCGCAGAAAGGTGAAGGGCAGACCGGTGGACCGGATGTGCTGCTCGGTGTGCCAGTGGTCGCGGGCGAAGGTGAAGGTGGCGTGCGGGGCGGCGTTGAGGTACGAGAGGTAGACGATCCGCCGCACCCCGGCGGCGACGGCGGCGTCCACGGCCGTGGCGTGGGTCCTGACCCGGCCGGGCGCCTCGTGGGCGGAGACGAGGAAGAGCGTGGCCGCGCCGCCGAGGGCGGCCCGCATCCCGGCGGCGTCGTCGTAGGACGCGGCCTCGGTGTCGGCGACCGGCAGCGCCGCCAGCTTCGCCGGGTCGCGCCCCAGCGCCCGGACGTCGGCGCCCGCCTCCGCGAGGTGCCGCACCACCCGCCGCCCGATCCGCCCGGTGGCCCCGGTGACCGCGATCAGCTCGCCCATGCCCTGCCGTCCTCTCCGCCGGACCCGCGCCCGCGCGCGCCTGAACCCCCATTCGACCGCGACCAGGCGCCGCGCGCACCCGCGCGCGTACGGGCGGGAGGCGGTCGGGCGTCAGGCGGCGGTCGGGCGTGAGGCGACCGGGCATGAGGCGATCGGGCGTCCGGAGGGTCTGGCGAGAGGGCATCGGGCGGCTGCGGCCGGGCCGGACCCGCCGTCAGGCCCCCCGGCGTTCACCGCCGCCGGAGCCGTGGGTGCGCCCTGAGCGCGGCGCGGGCCGCGTTGGCGCCCGGGGCGCCGTGGACACCGCCGCCGGGGTGCGCGGTGGCGGAGGCGAGGTAGAGACCCCGGACCGGGGTACGGGGGCGGCCGGTGCCGGGCAGGGGGCGGAAGACGAGCTGCTGGTGGAGGTTGGTCGTGCCCTGGTTGACCGCGCCTCCGACCAGGGCCTGGTTGCGCCGTTCCAGGTCGGGCGGGGCCAGCACCCGGCGGGCCAGGATCGTGGCCCGGAAGCCGGGGGCGAGCCGCTCGATCCCGGCCTCGACGCGGTCGGCGACGGCCTCCTTCTCCGCTTCGTCCCACCGGCCTGTGAGCCCGTCGGGTCCGGCGTCGCCCCGGATGCGCTGGGGCACGTGGGTGTACCCCCAGGCGGACTCGGTGCCCGCGGGAGAGCGGGACGGGTCCGCGGTCGTCATCTGGCCGAGCACGGTGAAGGGCACCTCCGGGACCTGCTCCATGGCGAGCTGTCCCGCGAAGCGGGTGAGCGCGTCGACGCCCTCGGCGACGTGAACCGTGCCGGCGCCCCGCGCGCCCGCGCAGACCCAGGGGATGGGGCGCGCGAGGGCCCAGTCCACCTTGACGGTCGCGAAGTCCCACTGGAACCGGGCCAGGTCGGCCCGCACGCGCGCGGGAAGGTGCTCCTCGCCGACCAGCCGCCGGTAGAGCAGGGGCGCCGGGACGTCGGCGAGGACGGCCCGCCGCGCCGGGATCTCCGTACCGTCGTCGAGGCGTACGGCGACGGCACGGCCCGACCGCACCAGGACCCGGGTCACGGGGTGGCCGCAGCGCAGTTCGCCGCCCCGGTCGCGCAACCGGTCGACGAGGGCGCGGGTGAGCATGCCGGCGCCGCCCACCGGCACGGGGAAACCGTGGACCTGGCCGAGCATGGACATCAGCCAGCCGAAGCCGCCGCCCAGGGCGGACTCGGGGCCGAGGTCGGCGTGCAGGGCGTTGCCGGCGATGAGGAGCCTGCCGCCCTCGCCCGCGAAGTTCTCCTCCCCGAAGCGGCGGGCGGGCAGCAGCATGGTCCGGGCGAGCCGCAGCAGGTCGGGGCCCGTACGGCCGGCGAGGCGCAGCCCGGCCAGGAGGGGCGGGAAGGGAGTGAAGAGGGAGCGGACGAGGTCGTCGCCGACGCGTTCCCACAGGCGGTGCAGGCGCTCCCAGGCGGCGCCGTCACCTGCCGAGAAGCCGTCGACGGAGTCGGCGGTCCGCCGTACGTCCCGGCCCAGGACCGCGCAGCGCCCGTCGGCGAGCGGGTGGGCCACGACGTCGGGGGCGTGGCTCCAGCGCAGGCCGTGGCGTTCCAGGTGGAGCGCGCCGAGCACCGGCGAGGCGGCGGCCAGCGGGTAGAAGGCGCTGAAGGTGTCGTGGACGAAGTCCGGGTGGACGCCCCGGTCGCTGCGCACGGCGCCGCCCGGTTCGTCCTGGGCCTCCAGGACCACGACGTGCCAGCCGGCGTCGGCGAGGACGTTGGCGGCGACCAGACCGTTGGGGCCCGCGCCGATGACGACGGCGTCAGGCGGGGGCACGGGACGGGTCCTCGCGCGGGCCGGCCTTCTCCCTGACGGCTCGTTCGAGGCGGGCGAGCATGCTGCGGTGCCGCCAGCGGATGAGCGCGTCCAGGGCGGTGTTGTGCAGGGGGGTCGCGGGCCCGGTGAGCGGGTGCTCGTCGACCAGGACCAGGCAGCCTTCGCCCCACCGCAGGGTGCGGAAGCCGATGCGGGCGCTGCCGAGCCCGTTGACCGCCTCCAGCTCCAGGCGGTCCTGCGGCTCGCAGAGCCGCGAGATGGTCCTGCCCTCGACGGTCCACGGGCCGAGTTTCACGGTGTAGCCCAGCTCGGCGCCTTCGGCCGGCCACGCGCCGTCGCGCTCCCAGGTGTCGTGGGTGCCCACCACCCAGCGCGCGTAGAGCTCCCCGTCGCCGAGGACGGACCAGACGTCCGCCGGGGGCGCGTCGATCAGTCGGTGCCATTGAGCCATGAGCGGGGTCTCCTTACGGGTCGGGTGAACGGACGCGGGAGAGAAGAGGTCGGCCGGGAGCGGGTCCGGGCGGCGGCCCGGACACCGGCGGCGGCCGCGCCGAGGGCCGAGGCGGCACAGGCGGCGCGGGCTGCCGTACGTGCCCGGCCGGCGCGCCCGCCCCGTACGGCGGCGGAGTCGCCGGACGGGGTGCGCAGACGGCCCGCCGTGTCGTCGGCCGAGCCCCGGGGGCCGAGGTAGTGGTGCTCGGTGCGCCAGGCGACGAGGCCGAGCACGGGCCGCCGGGCGACGGCCGTCGCGGCGGGCAGCAGCCGTGCGCCCGGTCCGACGGTCACCCGGCGGCGGGGACGGACGGCCGTGTGCACGACGGCGCGGGCCACCCGTTCCGGTGTGGCGACCGCCGGCAGGGCGCGCAAACGGCGGCCGGTGCGGTTGGCGGCGTGGTGGAAGAACGGGGTGTCGACCCCGGTCGGCAGGAGGGTGCACACGGCGACGCCGCGGTCGCCGGCGAGCGAGAGTTCCCGGCGCAGGGTCTCGTCGAGGGTGACGAGCGCGGCCTTGGACGCGGCGTAGGCGCCCATGTAGGGGGCCTGGACCGCCGCCCCGAGCATCGAGGAGATGTCGACGATCACTCCTCGGCCCTGGGCGCGCATCGCGGGCAGGGCCGCCCGTGCGCCGTGGAGGGCGCCCAGCACGTTGACGTCCCACAGCCGGCGCATGTCGTCGAGCGGCACCTCGGCGAGGCTTCCGAGGACGCCGACGCCGGCCGCGTTCACCCAGACGTCGATGCGGCCGTACCGGGTGAGCGCCGTGCGGGCGACCCGGTCCACGGCCGCGGCATCGGTGACGTCGGCCGGCACGGCGACCGCCTCGGCCGCCGGGTGCGCGGACCGGCACTCTTCCGCCACCTCCTCCAGCACCTCGCGGCTGCGCGCGGTCACCACGACGCGGGCGCCGCGCCGCGCGAAGGCGAGCGCCGTGGCGCGGCCGATGCCGCTGGAGGCGCCGGTCACGACGGCGACGAGTCCGGGCCGGATGCCGTGTCCGAGCAGGTTCACCCCCGGCGTGTCTCCCGCTGACGACGGTTTCATGCCTCGCGCGGCGAACCGAGTGCGCATGGGGAGGACCGAGCGGGTCCGGTGGGAGCGGAACCGGCCCGGTGGTGAGGGGAGGTCCCGGGAAATCGGCGCGGCGACGTCCGAGGGCTTGCGCAGTACAATTTCACATTACTATTTTACGGGTCACATTTCAGTCTGAGCCTCTCCTCTCGGAAGTGACCCTGATGGACCAGCACGCTCGACTCGCCTCCGCCGCCGCCCTGTTGACGGCCCTCGCGCTCACCACCGCCGGTTGCTCGGGCGCGGCCGGCGGCACCGCCGCGGGCGGCGGACGCCCCGGCTCCCATCCCGCGACCGGCACCAACGGCACCGTCGTCGGCGGCACTCCGGTCAAGGGCGGGACCCTGACCGTCCTGTCCAGCCAGGACTTCACCCACCTCGACCCGGCCCGCAACTGGGTGATGGGCGACATGGACTTCGGCACCCGGCTGCTCTACCGGACGCTGCTCACCTACCAGGCCCGGCCGGGGGCCAAGGGAGGCGAGCTGGTCCCCGACCTCGCCGAGGACCTCGGCACGTCGTCGAACGGGGCCAGGACCTGGACCTTCCGCCTGAAGAAGGGTCTGAAGTACGAGGACGGCACCCCCGTCACCTCCCGGGACGTCAAGTACAACGTGGAGCGGTCCTTCTCCCCCGACCTGCCCGGCGGCCCCGACTACGCCGCCCGGTACCTCGCGGGAGCCGAGGGCTACCAGGGCCCGGCCGGCGGCAGACACCTCGACTCGGTCAGGACGCCCGACGAGCGCACGATCGTCTTCGAACTGCGCAAGCCCTTCGCCGAGTTCCCCTACGCGACGGTGCTGCCGACCTTCGCCCCCGTGCCCAGGTCCCAGGACAGGGGCCCCCGCTACGACAACCGGCCCTTCTCCTCGGGGCCGTACAAGATCGAGTCGTACGCCCGCGACAAGCAGCTCGTCCTCGTCCGCAACCCCCACTGGGACCCCGCCACCGACACCGTCCGCAAGGCCTACCCGGACCGGATCGTGGTGACGATGGGCCTCAAGGGCAACCAGATCGACGACCGGCTGATCGCGGGCGCCGGCGCGGACGCCTCCGCCGTCGCCTGGGCGAAGCTCCGCCCCGAGTCCACGCCCAAGGTCCTCACCAAGCCCGACGTCCGGGCCCGGCTCCTCGCCGAGTCGACCAACTGCACCGAGATGCTGCAGATGCACACCGGCCGCGCCCCCTTCGACGACATCCGGGTCCGCAAGGCCGTGAGTCACGCCCTCGACCGCCGGGCCGTGCTCACCGCCTCCGGCGGCCCGGCCTTCAACGACCTCGCCACCGCGCTCATGCCCGGCTCCCTGTTCGCCGGCGGCAAGCAGCCCGACACCCTGCGGATCCCGCCGACCGGCGACGTCACCAAGGCCAGGCAGCTCCTGAAGGAAGCGGGCAAGGCCGACGGCTTCTCCACCGGCCTCACCGTCTCCACCGGCGACAAGGCCGTCGCCGAGGCCGTCCAGCAGTCCCTCGGCCGCGCCGGCATCAAGGTGGTCATCGAGACCGTCGACCCGTCCGCCTTCTACGACACCATCGGCGACACGAAGAACCGCACCGACCTCGTCTACACCGGCTGGTGTCCCGACTACCCCTCGGGCTCGACCTTCCTGCCCTTCGTCTTCGACGGCCGCTTCATCAAGGAGAAGGGCAACTCCGGCAACCACTCCCTCTTCCGCGACCCGGCCACCATGAAGCGGATGGACGAGATCGCCGCGATGACCGACGCCGCGCAGGCGGGCAGGGCCTGGCAGGAACTCGACGGACGGATCCTCGCCAAGGCGCCCACCGTGCCGGCCGTCGTCGAACGCCTGCCGCTGCTCGTCGGCCCCAACATCGCGGGCGCCTTCGGCCACACCTCCTTCGGCGGTCAGATCGACTACGCGACCGTCGGCCTCAAGGACCCCGCGAAGAGCGGAAGCTGAGAGGCCGTGAACTCCACCGACACCGCACCGGGCGCCGGGAGACCACCGGCCGCCGACGCCGCGAAACCCTCCGCCGCCGGACGCGGCGGCCCCTGGCGGCTCGCCGCCGCCGAGCTGCGCCGCCGCACCTCCGCCCTCGTCGCGCTCGGCGTCGTCGCCCTCTTCGCCGTGATGGCGACGGCCGCCCCGCTGCTGAGCGCCTTGGGCGGCTGGGGCCCCGACGAGTTCGACCCTTCGGCCGTCGACCCGTACCTGGGCGGCCTGCCCATCGGACCGCTCGGCGGAATGTCCTCCGAACACTGGCTCGGCGTGGAACCCGTCACCGGCCGCGACCTGTTCGCCCGGGTGGTGCACGGCGCTCAGGTCTCGCTGCTGATCGCCTTCGCCGCGACCGCGATCGTGGTCGTCACCGGGGTCGCGGCGGGCGTCGCCGCCGGCTGGTTCGGCGGCCGCACCGACACCGTGCTGTCCCGGCTGATGGACCTCACCATGTCCTTCCCCTCCCTCATCTTCATGATCGCGATGATGTCGGTGGCCAGGGACGTCAACCGGATCCTGCTGATGACCCTGGTCATCGGCCTGTTCGGCTGGCCCGGCATCGCCCGGGTCGTGCGCGGGCAGACCCTGTCGCTCAAGCACCGCGAGTACGTGGCCGCGGCCCGCGTGAGCGGCGCCTCCCACCTGCGGATCCTCACCCGGGACGTCCTGCCCGGCGTCGCCGGGCCCGTCATCGCCTACACCACCCTGATCGTCCCGGGGATGATCGCCACCGAGGCCGCGCTCAGCTACCTCGGCGTCGGGGTGCGCCCGCCGACCCCGTCCTGGGGACAGATGATCGCCGAGAGCGTCGCCTTCCACGACACCGACCCGATGTACTTCATCGTGCCGAGCCTGTGTCTCTTCCTCACCGTCCTCGCCTTCACCCTCCTCGGGGACGCGCTGCGAGACGTGTTCGACCCGCGGGGAGGCCGGTCGTGATCCTCTACCTCGGCCGCCGGCTGCTCGGCGTGCTCGGTGTCCTCGTCGCCGTCGCCGCCGTCACCTTCGTCATCTTCTACGTGCTGCCCTCCGACCCCGCGGCCGCGGCCTGCGGCAAGTCGTGCAGCACCGAACGGCTCACGGCGATCCGCGCCCACATGGGCCTGGACCAGCCGCTGTGGCGGCAGTTCACCGACTTCCTGACCGGAGTCGTCACCGGGCGCACCATCGGCACCGGCCCGTACGCGCTCGCCTGCGACGTCCCCTGCCTGGGCTACTCGTACGAGAACAGCCAGCCCGTCTGGGACCTGCTGGTCGACCGGCTCCCGGTCTCCGCCTCGCTCGCGGTCGGCGCCGCCGTGATCTGGCTGGTGCTCGGGCTCGGCGCCGGCGTCACCGCCGCCCTGCGCAAGGACACCCTCACCGACCGGGCACTGATGGTCGGCGCGGTCGCCGCCGCCTCGCTGCCGGTCTACTTCACCTCGGTGATGCTGATCTACGGCCTCATCCGCGTGGCCGGGCTGCTGCCCTATCCCACGTACGTGCCGTTCGGCACGGATCCGCTGTCCTGGGCGTCGAACCTGCTCCTGCCCTGGCTGGCCCTGGCGGTCCTGTACGCGGCCATGTACGCCCGGCAGAGCCGCGGTTCGATGATCGAGTCGATGGCGGAGCCGTACATCCGCACCGCCCGGGCCAAGGGTCTGCCGCGGCGGACCGTGGTGGTCAAGCACGGCCTGCGGGCCGGGACGACCCCGATCCTGACCATCTTCGGCATGGACCTCGGCGGGCTGCTCGCGGGCGCCGTCATCACCGAGTCGATCTTCGGTCTGCCGGGTGTCGGGCGGCTGTTCTACGGGGCGCTCGCCACCGGCGACCAGCCGGTGATCCTCGGCGTGACCCTGCTCGCCGCCACCTTCATCGTCGTCGCCAACCTCTGCGTCGACCTGCTGTACGCCGTCGTCGACCCGCGAGTGAGGTACTGATGACCGCTCCCGAGACCCTGCTGTCCGTCCACGGTCTGACGGTGGTCTTCCCGACCCGGCACGGGCCGGTGCGCGCCGTGGACGGGCTGGACTTCGACGTGCCGCGCGGCCGCACCCTCGGCATCGTCGGCGAGTCCGGCTCCGGCAAGTCGGTGACGTCGATGGCGGTGATGGGCCTGCACACCGGCGCCGAGGTGTCGGGCTCCGTCACCCTGGAGGGGCGCGAGCTGGTCGGCCTGCCGGAGCGCGAGCTGAACCGGCTGCGCGGCCGGCGGATGGCGATGATCTTCCAGGACCCGCTGTCCAGCCTCCACCCGTACTACACCGTCGGCGAGCAGATCGCCGAGCACCACCGGGTGCACTTCGGCTCACGGCGGGCAGCCGCCCGCCGGCGGGCGGTCGACGCGCTCGGCGAGGTCGGCATCCCCGATCCGGGGCGGCGGGCCGGCGAGTACCCGCACCAGTTCTCCGGCGGCATGCGCCAGCGCGTGATGATCGCCATGGCGCTCGTGTGCGAACCCGACCTGCTCATCGCCGACGAGCCGACCACCGCCCTCGACGTCACCGTGCAGGCCCAGATCCTGGAGCTGGTCGCGCGGGTCCAGCAGGAGCGTGGGCTCGGCGTCGTCATGATCACGCACGATCTGGGCGTGGTGGCGCGGGTCGCGCACGAGGTCCTGGTGATGTACGGCGGGCGGGCGGCCGAACGGGCTCCGGTGGACGACCTGTTCGCCGCTCCCGCGCACCCCTACACCCGCGGGCTGCTCGACTCGCTGCCCCGGCTCGACGACCGGGACGACCTCCCGCTGCGGGCCATCCCCGGCTCACCGCCCTCGCTGCTCGACCCGGCGCCCGGCTGCGCCTTCGCGCCGCGCTGCCCGCGGCCGGCCGCCGGCACCGGCGAGGAGCGGGCCCGGTGCGCGAGCGAGCGCCCGGTGCTCGCCGGCCGGGCCGGCCATCCGGTCGCCTGTCACTTCCCCGCGTACGAAGGCGTCGCCCCGTGACCACACAGCCCACACCACTCACCACACCCGCAACGCCCGTACCGCCTCTGCTGTCCGTACGGGACCTGACGATGACCTTCCCCGGGCGCCGGTCCCGCTCCGCCCGGGTCCGGGCCGTCGACGGCGTGAGCTTCGACATCGCGGCGGGCGAGACCCTGGGACTGGTCGGCGAGTCCGGCTGCGGCAAGTCGACGACCGCCCGGATGATCGTGCGGCTGCTCCGGCCCACCTCCGGCAGCGTCGTGTTCGACGGCCGCGACATCAGCGGGCTCTCCCAGCGGGCCCTGAGGCCGCTGCGGCGCGAGCTCCAGATGGTCTTCCAGGATCCGCACTCCTCCCTCAACCCGCGCCGGACGGTGGCCCGGATCATCGCCGACCCGCTCCTCGTACACGGCACTCCGGCCACGCGGGCGCGCCGGCGCGCGGCCGAGCTGATGGAGCTCGTGGGGTTGGCCCCGGAGCATCTGGACCGCTATCCGCACGAGTTCTCCGGCGGCCAGGCCCAGCGGATCGGGATCGCACGGGCGCTGGCCACCGGGCCGCGCCTCGTGGTCGCCGACGAGCCGGTGTCGGCGCTCGACGTGTCCGTGCAGGCGCAGATCGTCAACCTGATGGAGCGGCTGCGGAAGGAGCTGGGCCTCGCCTTCCTCTTCGTCGCCCACGACCTGTCGGTGGTGAGGCGGGTCTGCGACCGGGTGGCGGTGATGTACCTGGGGCGGATCGTGGAGATCGGCCCGAAGGACCGGGTGTACGAGGACCCCGCCCACCCCTACACCCGGGCGCTGCTCTCGGCCGTACCGTTGCCGGACCCGGTGGCCGAGCGGGCGAGGGAGCGGATCACCCTCCTCGGCGATCCGCCGAGCCCGGCCGCGCCGCCGCCGGGCTGTGCCTTCCATCCGCGCTGCCCGAAGGCGCGGGAGGTCTGCCGGACGGAGCCTCCGCTGCTGCGGATCACCCGGGCGGGGGAGGCACGGGAGGTGGCCTGCCACTTCCCCGGGTCCGGCTGAAGCCCTGGCCGCGTCCGGCGTCAGTTGGTCGCCGGGCGCAGCCGGTCGACGGGGTGGGTGTTCACGTACGTCGCCAGGTCGTCGTCCTTGAACGCCTGCCACAGCTCCGCACAGCGCGCCCGGTCGAGGTGGACCACCGACTGGCCCTTCTCCGTGCCGGTGCCCTTGACCGGGGCGTTCATGAAGGTCATGTCCCCGGGGCGGACCTCCCGCATGTTCCAGACCAGGCGGCGCATCTCGTCGTCGCCGAAGCGCTCGTCGACGCTGACGGTCTCGGTGAAGATGTCGAGGGTCCGCTTCAGGCCGCGCGGGTCCTTCAGGGACGCGGAGGTCATCACCTTGGCCAGGACCGTGCGCAGGTAGTTCTGCTGCCGGTGGGTGCGGTCGAAGTCGCCCTTGGGCAGGTTCTCGCGCTCCTGGACGTAGGCGAGGGCCTGTTCGCCGTTCATGTGCCGGCGCTCGCCGTCGGCCATGAGGATGTCGACGCCGCCGACGGCGTCGGTGAGCTTGCGGAAGCCGCTCCAGTCGATGACGGCGAAGTGGTCCACGCGGACGTCGGTCAGGCGCTGGACGGTGTCGATGAGCAGCGGCGGGCCGCCCCAGGAGAAGGCCGCGTTCAGCTTGGCCCGTCCCCGGCCGGGGACGTCGACCCAGGAGTCGCGGGGCAGCGAGACGACGTACGCGGCGGAGTGGTCGTCCGGGATGTGCACGAGCATCATCGCGTCGCTGCGCTGGTCGCCGTACTTCCACATCCGGCCCTTGGCGTCGCTGCCGGTGGTGGGCACGTTCGACCGCGAGTCGAGTCCCATCAGGAGGAAGTTCTGTCCGCCCTTGGAGCCGGCGGGCACCGGCGCGTTCGTGGGGAAGGTCTGCGGGATCCGCTGGACCCGCCCGGTGTAGTGCTGGTACGCCCAGTAGCCCGAGCCGGCGGTGAGCAGCACGGCCCCGACGAGCAGGGCGAGCGCGCTCAGCAGGACGGTCCTGGCCTTCGGGCGCCGCCGGCGTCGCGTCGGGGCCCCGGCCCGTTCGATCGCTTCGGCCGCGTCCTGCCGTTCCTCAGTGGCGCGTTGCTCCGTGACACGTTCTTCCGTGGCGCGTTCTTCCCTGGCCTGTGCCTGCCCGGCGGGTGTCTTCGCCGCCCGTCCCTCGGTGTCCTGTTCCCGTTCCCGCGCGCTCATCGACTGCGTCTCCCCCTTCGCCGGCCGCCCCCGGCCCTCCGGCTCCCCGACTCGGCCCGCCGGGAGCGCCGTTCAGGCCACCAGGATGCCGAAGACCCGCCCGCTGCGGGGCGAGTCCGAGGAACCGGCCGGGATCGGGCCGGTGCGGGGTGACGTGCCCGCACCGGCCCCGGGGGTTCAGCCCGTGACGGTGATCTGCTGGGAGGGGTCGGTCGTGTCGCTGATGCGGTAGGTGGCGCTGAAGGTGGCCGACTGGTTGCCGGTCGGGCAGAGGAAGCCGCCGGTGACCGTCGCCGGGACGGGCGCGTTCGCGATGGCCAGGGTGGAGGGGGCGCCGTTGGTCCAGGTGCCGTTGACGGCGGTGGGGCCGCTCGGGGAGGCGGTGATGGTGCAGGAGGCGAAGCCGCTGGTCTTCAGGACGACGCCGCCCTTGGGGATGGTGAAGCCACCGGTCACGGGGGCGCCGTTCTGGGTGGAGAGCGTCCAGGCGCCGTTGGTGGCGTTGCTGGTGACGGTGACGCTCACGCCGGAGATGTTGGTCGTGCACCCGCTGAAGGTGGGCGGGTTGACGGGGACGGTGACGGGGCCGGCCGCGTTGTGGTTGGCGGGGGCGGCGGGGACCTTGTTGTTGGCGCCGGACGTCGGTACGGAGGCGGAGACCGTACAGGTCATGGTGGTCGAGCCGGCGACGAAGGTGGCCTTGCCGGTGAGCTGGGCGGAGAAGGAGTGGCCGGCCGGGAGCAGCGTGGTCGACGCGGCGGCCTGCGGGCCCGTCGCGCCGAAGGTGAGCGCGGTGGCGGCGGCGAGCCCGGTCACGGAGACGAGCAGCTTGGACATGGGGATCTCCTCGGTGTCGGAGGGTGGGGAGCGAGGAGGTGCGGATGCGCGTGGGCTGACGTGCCAGGTGGGGGGTACGCGCAAAGTGACTTGAGAGTAGAACCGGCCGGTAGGGGTGTCCAGGCACGATTTCCGCCACTGCTGACAGTGTGTCAGACACAATGGCGTGACGGAGTGCTTGACGACGGCCGTGCCGCCGCGCCCACGACACCGCCCCCGGAGCGGAGCCTCGTTCCGGGGGCGGCGGGAGCGGCGATGTCGGCGCACGACGCTCGGGGTGCGGGATCCGGGAGCCCCCACGGCTCCCGTTCGGCTGTGACCCCGCACCCCTGATCCTGCCGTGTCCCGCGACCTGTTCGGCGATCTTCCGACACGTCCCACACGATCCGACGAAGGCGCGGCCGCCCGCTTGACGGTTCATGCGCCCCTCGTGCGCCTCTCGTCCACCCCCGCGCACCGGCCGCGCCGGCCACGCGCGCCCCCTCGCCCGCCCCTCGCCCGCCCGCCGTCCACCCCCTCACCGCCCGCTCGCCCGCCCGCGCGTTCCGTAACCCCCCGTTCTCCGCACGGTGGTTGACGCTCCGCACGCCCGGCTGCGAGGGTCTGGCAGCCCTCCCCCACATCCAAGGAGTTGACGTGCACTTGATATCCGCAAGCCCCGCGTCAGGGCGCCGGAGGTCGGCATGGGCCGCCGTCCTGTGCGCCCTCGCCCTCGTCCTGGGGCTTCCGGCCACCGCCCACGCCGCCGTGCTCCAGCCACTGCCCCAGAACGCCGACGGCCTGGAGCAGACCTTCGCGCCCGCGTACGACTTCGACACCGACGGCTGCTACATGACCGCCGCCATCGGCGCCGACGGCACGCTCAACCCCGGACTCAAGCTGGGCGGCACCGTCAACGGACAGTGCCACGACTCCGCCCAGCTGGCCGCGGCCAACTCCTACTCCCGCGCGAAGTGCAACAACGGCTGGTGCGCCGTCGTCTACGCCGGCTACTACGAGAAGGACCAGGCGACCTGGGGGCCGCTGGCCATCGGGCACCGCCACGACTGGGAGCACGTGGTGGTCTGGATCAGCGGCGACCAGGTCCAGTACGTCTCGGTCTCGCAGCACAGCGGCTACCAGGTGGCCGCCCGCTCGGCGATCCGCTTCGACGGCACCCACCCCAAGATCGTCTACCACAAGGACGGCGCCTCCACCCACTGCTACCGCTTCGCGGGCGCGGCCGACGAGCAGATCGAGAACGCCACCGGCGCCTGGTTCTACCCCCGCCTCGTCGGCTGGAACGGCTATCCGGCCGGACTGCGCGAGAAGCTCACGGCCGCGGACTTCGGCTCGGCGACCCTCAAGATCAGGCACTCGGACTTCGCGAACGCCCTGGCCCGTGCCGAGCCGGCGGGCCTTCCGTTCGACCCCTACGCCTGACCCGGCCGGTCCCGGGCGCCCCCGACCGGCCCCGACCGACGGCCCCCGGCCGGTCCTCCGGGCCTTCCGACGCTGGTCCGGACCGGTTCCGGACGGTCGCGGGGCGGGTGCCGGTCCGGTTCCGGCCTGGACCCGTCCGGTTCCGGCCTCTTCCGACGTCTGGAGGGTTCCGACAAAGGCCCCGGGCGCGCCGGTGGGGATACTGGGAGCCCCACGAAACAGAGCGACAGGGAGGGCCGGGTGGAGTTCCGCCTGCTCGGGACGGTGTCCATCGCGGCCGAGACGGGTGAACTGCCGCTCGGCCCCGCCAAGCGGCGCAGCGTGCTCGCCGCGCTGCTGCTGCGCGCGAACGCCGTGGTCCCCGTGGACCGGCTGATCGACACCGTCTGGGCCGAGGACCCGCCCGCGCGGGCCCGTACCGTCGTGCAGGGCCATGTCTCCCGGCTGCGGGCGCTCTTCGACCAGGGCGGCGCCGGCGACTACGGCGTCGAGCTGGCCACGCACACCCAGGCGTACGAGCTGCGCATGCCCGACCAGCTCCTCGACACCCACCGCTTCGAGGAGCTGGTCCAGCTCGCCGGGCATCAAAGACATCCGGCCGACGCCGTCCTGATGCTCCGTGAGGCGCTGGCGCTGTGGCGCGGCCCTGCCCTGACCGGAACGGTGGCGAGCGAGCCGCTGCTCGTCGCGGCCCGGGCCCTGGAGGAGACCCGACTCGCGGCGGTCGAGCAGCTGGCCGCGGCGTACGCGCGGCTCGGCGAGCACGCGAAGGCGGCGGCCCTGCTGCGCGCCGAGGCGGCGGCGGACCCGCTGCGCGAGTCGCTGGCGGCGGCGCTGATGCTCTCGCTGTACCGGGCGGGGCACCAGTCGGACGCCCTGGACTGCTACCACCGCACGCGCACCCAGCTCGCGGAGGAGCTGGGCGTCGACCCCGGTCCGGCGCTGCGGGCCGCGTACGAGGCGGTGCTGCGGGGGCTGGCACCGGCCGGACAGACCGTGCCGTGGCCGGAGGCCGCGTACGGGGCCCCCGGCCCGCACCCGGGCCGGTGGACCGATGGGACCGCGGGGACCTCGGGGACCTCGGGGACGGGCGGGCCGACCACCGGTCTCCCGGGCGGCGGCCACCGGGAGGACGGCGCCCCGCGCGAGGGCACCCCACACGCCGGCCCCTCGGGCATGGGCTCCTCCGGACCCGGCTTCTCGGGCACCGGGTCCCCTCATCTCGGCTCCCCCGGTGCCGGCTTCCCCGGTCACGGGCACTCGGGCACCGCATCCCCCGGTCCTGGCCCCTCAGGCGTGGGCCCCTCAGCCACCGGCTCTTCCGAGCGCGGCTACTCCGGGCCCGGCTCCCCCGGTCCGGCCTCCCCGGGCATCGGCCCCTCAGGCACCGGCTCCCCCGGCGCCGACTTCCCCCATCTCGGCTCCCCCGGCGCCGGCTTCCCCGGTCCCGGCCCCTCAGGCATCGGCTCCTCCGGCCCCGGCTTGCCGGGCGGAGCAGCGTTCCGCGACAGCGGCGCTCCCTCCAGCGGCGCCGCGTCATCCGCCGCCGGGCACGAGGACGGCGCCGCCGGTCCGGCGGCGGGCGGTCCGCCGCCCGCCCTGCCCGCGCCCGATCTGCTGCCCCGCACCCCGCGCGGTTTCCTGGGGCGCGAGCGGGAGCTGGCGGCGCTCGACGCGGCCGTCGAGACCGCCCGGGTGGCCCTGGTGACCGGCCCTGCCGGGGTCGGGAAGACCGCGCTCGCCCTGCACTGGGCGCACCGGCGGTCCGGGGACTTCCCCGACGGCGTGCTCTATGCCGACCTGCGGGGGTTCAGCGCCGACGACGGGCTCGACGCCCTCGACGTCCTCCGGGAGTTCCTACCTGCCCTCGGCGTGCCGCCGCGCCGGATCCCGGAGTCGCCGACGGCGGCCGCCGCGCTGTACCGGTCCCTCACCGAGGAGCGGGCGCTGCTCGTCGTCCTCGACAACGTGCGCGGCGCCGACCGGGCCAGGCCGCTGCTGCCCGCGGGTGCGCGCAGCGCCACCGTGGTGACCTCGCGGCTGCGGCTCAGCGGGCTCGTGGTCTCCGAGCTGGCCCGGCCGGTGCCGCTCGGCGTGCTCGGTCTCGACGAGTCCGCGGCCCTGCTCGCGGCGGCCGTCGGCGCGGACCGGGTCGAGGCGGAACCGGCCGCGGCGCGGCGGCTGGCCGAGCTGTGCGACGGGCTGCCGCTCGCCCTGCGGGTGACCGCGGCGCAGTTGGCCGCCCGCCCGCACTGGCGGCTCGCCGATCTCGCCGACGAACTCGCCGACGAGCAGCGGCGGCTGGCGCTGCTGTCGGTGGGCGGCGCCGAGGAGGACACCGAGGGCGCGGGCGTGGCCGCCGCGCTGCGGCTCACCGTGCAGGGCCTGCCGGCCGAGGCGGCCCGGCTGTTCCGGCAGGTGGGCGTGGCGCCGGGCACGGACCTGGACCGGCACGCCGCCGCCGCGCTCCTGGACCGGACGCCGGCGGTGGCCGCCGAGGCTCTCGACCGGCTGTGCGACGCGCACCTGCTCGCCGAGTACGCGCCGGGCCGGCACACCGTGCACGACCTCGTACGTCTCTACGCGCGCAGCCTGGAGTCCGACGAGGACGCGCTGCTGCGGCTGCTCGACCACTACACGCTGACGGCCATGGCCGCGACACGGGCCGCGGAGCCGGACGACCTGCCGTGCTGCGCGGCGCCGCCGGACGCCCGGGTGCCCCGTACCGCCGTGCGCTTCGCGGGCCGGGACGCGGCGCTGCTCTGGTACGCGGCCGAGCGCGACAACCTCGCGGCGGCGGTCGCCGCCGCCCGGGCGGCCGGACACCACGACCGGGCCTGGCGGCTCGCCGTCCTCCAGTGGCCGTACATCCTGTGGAACAGTCACGACGGCTGGGTGCCGCTGCTCGAGGACGCCGTGGACTCGGCCGCGCGGGTGGACGATCCCGACGCCGAGTCCCGGGCGCGGGCGCTCCTCGGCTGGCTGCTCACCCAGGACGGCCGGCTGCCCGAGGCCCTCGTGCACCTGCGGCTCGCCCCCGCGCTCGCGGCCCGGGCGGGCGAACGGTCCAGCGAGGCGACGGCCCTGGTCAACCTCGCGGTCGCGCTGGACCGGTCCGGTGTGACCGAGGAGTCCCTCGCCCACACCGCCCGTGCCGCCGAACTCGTCCGGGGCAGCGGCGACGTGATGACCGAACTCCTCGCCCTGGAGCACCGCGCCCGCCAGCTCCTCGCGGTCGGTGACCCGCGAGGGGCCCTCGCGTGCGCGCGCGAGGGCCTGGCCCTGGACGGCGACACCGTCAACGGCCTGGTCGGCGTCCGCCAGAGCGAACTGACCGCCACGGCCGGCGCCGCCCTCCTGGACCTGGGCCGCCCCGCCGAGGCCCGCGCCACCCTCACCCGGGCCCGCGAACTGGGCCTGGCCCACGGCTACCAGGAGAGCGTCCGCCGCGTGGAGACCCAGTTGCTCCGCATCCGCGAGACGGCGTAGGCGCCGGCGCTCATCGGGACGGCGCAGGACCCGGCGCGGCACCGGGACGGCGCAGCACCCGGCGCGCACCGGGACGGCGTCGTGGCTAGCGCGACACGAGGAAGTGGACCTCGCGGGGCCTGACCTCCAGGTCGCTCAGGCCGTCGGGGGTCGCGCCCATCTCGCGGCCGATCTCGGCCGCCGCCCGGAACGCCTCCTCGGACTCGAAGGCGCCGGTGGTGACGACGGCGTCGCCGGCCGGGGTGACCCAGACGTCGACGGACAGGAAGCCGGGCTGGCGCCGGGTCGCCTCGGCGACCTCGTGGCACTCGGCGACGAACTCCTCCAGGTGCTCGGGGGCGGGGTAGTGGAAGGCGACGAAGCCGAAGGACATGGGTGTCCCCTCTCGGTTATACGATGCCGTACAACGCGAGCCTAGGGGCTGATATACGGCCCCGTATATCCCCCGGGCCGGGAGTGAGGTGGATCACCGATGGGTGCGTTGCGCACACCGCGGGAGAAGTGGATCGAGGCGGGGCTGCGCGCCCTGGCCACCGGCGGGGTCGAGGCGGTGCGGGTCGAGGCGCTGGCCAAGGCGCTGGGAGTGACCAAGGGCGGCTTCTACGGGTACTTCGCCGACCGCGAGGCGCTGCTGGCCGCGATGCTGGACACGTGGGAGCGCGAGAGTGTCGACGACATCATCGCCCGGGTGGAGCAGGAGGGCGGCGACGCCCGGGACAAGGTCCGCCTGGCCGGGCAGCTCACCTCCTCCGGCGACCGCCTGCTCCCCGTCGACCTGGCCGTCCGCGAGTGGGCCCGGCGCGACGACCAGGTCGCCGCCCGCCTGCGCCGCGTGGACAACAAGCGCTTCCAGTTCGCGCGCGACACGATCGCCACCTTCTGCGCCGACCCCGACGAGGTGGAGGCCCGTGCCCTGCTCGCCTTCTGCACGGCGATCGGCAGCCATTTCCTCGCCGCCGACCACCCCGGCCGCGACCGCGCCCCGGTCATCGCCCGCGCCGCCGACATCATCCTCGACGTCCCGGGCGGCGAGCCCACCGGATGACATTCCGTCAAAACCCTGACGTGCGCGCCGGGATCACCCCGGCCACGCCGGAGCCGACGGGTCCGGTGGTGGCGCGCCGAGGTCCGCCTTCAGGGCACCGCACAGGCGTCCGTGCAGGGCGCCGGCCGTCGGCCCCGGGGTGAGGGCGGCGGCGAGCCGCCAGTAGCGGCCGATCAGCGGGTCGGCGCCCTCGGACAGCAGGCCGGCGAGCCGGCGGCGGAAGGCGGGGCTGTCGCGGGTGCGGAGGGCGCGGGCGTAAGCGGCGACGAAGCAGTCCAGGGCCTCTCCCACCCGTGCCCCTGGGGCGTCCGCCTCGGCCACGGCCAGGTCGTACGCCTCTCCCAGGCCCGCGTACAGCACGCTCGGCCGGTGCTCCACGCCCGCGAGGTGCACGGCCGGGGCCGGGGCCCGTGCGACGAGGGCGTGCAGGCGGGCGAAGGCGAGGACCTGGGCGGGCGTCGGGTCGTCCGGTGGCTGTGGCACGGCCGCGTCGAGGACCGTGGTGGCGAGCCGGGCCGGCAGGCGTACGGGCAGGGTGCGCCGCCAGAAGCGGGCGAGGGCGGTCGTGTCGGGCGGCAGGGACAGGTCGCCGAGCAGCCGCAGCCGTTCCGCCCGCTCCCCGGGCGCGCAGTCCCGCAGGAGCCGCAGCGCCGCCTCCCGCCAGCGCAGCGCGGCCAGCCGCCCGCGGACCTCGTCCAGCCGGTGCGCGAGGACGTCCTCCAGCGCGTCGTCCTCGTCCAGGACACGGGCGACGTCCGGGACCGGCAGGTCGAGGGTGCGCAGCGAGCGGATGAGCCGGAGCCGTTCCAGCGCCTCGGGCCCGTACCGCCGGTGGCCGCCGCCGCTGCGGGCGGCCTCGGGCAGAAGCCCGCGGTCGGAGTAGAAGCGGACGGTCTTCACGGTGACGCCGGCCCGCTCGGCGAGGTCGCCGATGCTCCACGGTCCGCCGTCGTCGGTGCTGACGTCCAGGCCCATGCGGACAGCGTACTGAGGGCCCGTCAGGGCCTCTCGGGCGCCTTCGGCCTTGAACCTCCCCCAGGGGGAGTTCCTACGGTTCCGGCGCGAGGCGAGACGACTCGCGGTGCGGCGGGAGGAGAGCGTGATGGCCGTTTTCGTGCTGGTGTCGGGGCCCTTCACCGGGGGGTGGGTGTGGCAGGAGGTGGTCGAGCGGCTGCGGGCGTCGGGGGCCGAGGCGTACGCGGTGACCCTGTCCGGCATGGTGCCGGGGACGGAGGCCGGGAGCGTCCGGGCCGGGGAGGTGGACCTGGAGGCCCATGTCGAGGACGTGGTGCGGGTGATCGACGGCATCGAGGCTCCTGAGCTCGTCCTCGTCGGGCACGACTACGGGATCCATCCGGTGCTCGGGGCCGCCGACCGGCGGCCGGACCGGTGCGGGCGGGTGGTGTATCTGGACGCGGGGATGCCGGCGGACGGCGATCCGGCGGCGGCATCGCTACCGGACGGGTCCGTCGCCGCGTCGGCCGACGGCCTCGTCCCCGCGCCGTCGGGCGGGCAGTGGGAGCGCTGGGGCAGCACGGCGGGCCTGTCCGCCGAGGCCCTGGAGCGGCTCGACCGGCTGGCCGTGGCACAGCCGGTGCGGACGCTCACCCAGCCGCTGCGGCTCACCGGCAGCCCCTTCGACCGGCCGACGACGGGTGTGCTGTGCACCGCGAACGGTTCGGGGATCTCGATGGTGGAGATGCTGGTGGCGTCGGGCCCGCCGCGTTTCCGGGTGCTCGCCGGCCCCCGGGTGGGTTTCTTCGAACTGGACACCGGCCACTGGCCGATGCTGTCCGCACCCGGGCCGCTGGCCGACGTGCTGCTGCGGGCCGCCGCCGACGAGGGGACCCGGCTGGCCGTCGCGGAGTCCGCGCCGCCGCCGGCCCACGCGGGCTCGTTCCTCCTCGACGTGCCGCGACGGCCGCGGGTGCGCCGGGGCCGGGTCGATCTGCACCTCCCGGAGGCCGAAGAGCCGCGTCCGGCCGTGCTGTTCGTGCACGGCGGGCCCGTGTCGCCGGAGCAGCGGCCCACTCCGCGCGAGTCCGCGACGTTCCTCGGGTACGGGGGCCATGCGGCCGCTCTCGGCCTGGTCGGCGCGACCCTGGACCACCGGCTGTACGGGCTCGGGGACTATCCGAGGGCGGCCGGGGACGTCGCCGAGGCGGTGGAGCTGGTCCGGGCGGACCCGCGGGTCGACGGGGAGCGGATCGCGTTGTGGTTCTTCTCCGCCGGCGGACTGCTCGCGGCGGACTGGCTGGCGGCGCCGCCGCCGTGGCTGCGGTGCGTGGCCCTGACCTATCCGGTCCTCGCGCCGCCGCCGGACTGGCGCGCGGTGCCCGCCCGGTTCGACCCCGCGGGGGCGGTGGGGGCGTCGAGCCCGCCGGTCGTGCTGACCCGGGCGGGCCTGGAGCACCCGGTGTTCCAGGCGACGGTCGACGCCTTCCGCACCGCCGCCGACCGCTCGGGCGCCACCGTGGACCTGATCGACGTCCCCCTCGCCCACCACGGCTTCGAGACCCTGGACCACACCGAGGAGACCCGGGCGGCGGTGCGCCGTGCGGCGCGTGCGGTGCGGCGGTACGTGACGGAGTGAGCGCGCGGGTTCGCCGGCCCGTCCCGTACCGGGGCAGGCGGAGGGGCGGCGCCGGTGGCCTTCCGGTCCGGCGCCGCCCGCCCCGTGGTGGGACGTCAGTTCACGAACACCACCGGGCTGCCGGCCTGGCTGGTGTCGCGCACGGGTCCGTACTTGGCGCTGAAGTAGCCGTTGGCCGGACAGGTGGACGGGCCGCTGTACTTGGTGAACAGCTGGTTGGCGAAGCTGAGCGAGTTGTCGGCGTTGTTCGGCGTCGCCGTGAGGCTGCCGGCCCGGTAGACGCAGGTCGTGACGCCCAGAATGGTGTTGATCTTCAGGGTCGTCTGGATCGGGCCCGCGGCGCCGGCGGAGACGGTGAGGCTGCCCCCGGAGGACACGGCCGCGGCGAACGGCAGGTTGTTGACGGTGATGCTCTGCACGCCGGTGGCGCCGCTGATGTTGGTGGTGCAGCTGCTGAGCGTGTGGGCGGTGACCGTCTCCGTGGCCGTACCGGGAGCGGTCGGGTTGCTGTTGACGGTGGCGGTGAAGGCGGAGCTGTTGCAGGTGATGCCGGTGCTGCCGCCCTGGGTGGTGGTGATCTTCGCCTGGGACCCGGAGGCCAGGGAGGCGGAGAGCACGTCACCGGCCGCGACGGCGGTGCCGCCCGCGCTGCCGGTGGTCAGCACGTTTCCGGCGGAGGCGGTCGCGGAGGCGGAGGCGGTCACCGCGAGCACGGCGGCGACGGCGGCTCCGAAGGCCGCGGAGAGGGCACGCTTGTCCATGGGGGTTCCTTTCGCACGAAGGCGGAGCGTGGAAGAACGCGACGGTCGGCGTGGGTACGGTGGGCGCACGCGGGGACGTACGCGCACCGGGGAGGTACGAGGGGGTGCGCCGTGGTGGGGATCACGCGCCGAGCGCACACCGGTCGCGGCTCCGGCGTCGCCGAGGTCACCGACGAGGACGCCGGGGACGACGGGGACGGTGCGCCGGAGACGGCGCGAGGCATGGGCACGGTGGCGTGGTGACACGGCGGCACCATGAGGGCGACGGCCGCCGCCGGAACGATCCGGCGCCACGGATCTCCGGCAGCGGTGTCGCGATACGGGGTGGAGCGTAATACTCGGTGTGCGGTGCGCGGCGGGGGCGCATCCCGTCCCACTGGGGTGCGGCTCCACCGGATCGCCCGGAGCACCGAGAGGAAAACCCACGAGGGTTGTAATCCTGTCGAGTATGTGACGTCAACAACCGCAGAAGGATGTGGCCGATGACGAGCGTTCGCGGCGCCGAGGAGGAACTGGTCCTGCCGGGGGCCCGCACGGGCCGCGAGCCCGAGCGCTCGCTGCGCCCCGGGCCGCGCCGGCTGAGCGCCGAGCAGGTGGCCTCCCGTCAGCGGGAACGCCTCCTCGACGGCGTGGCCCGCACGGTCGCGGCGAACGGCTACACGGGGGCGCGGATCAGCGACATCTGCCGGACGGCCGGGGTGACCCGTCCCGTGTTCTACGAGCTGTTCTCCGGCAAGGAGGACGCGGTGCTCGCCGCGTACCGGGGCGGGACGCAGACGGTGGTGCGGGCCATGCAGCGGGCCTACGACGAGGCCGGTGGCGCGGGTGACTGGCCGGTGGCGGTGCGGGCCGGGCTGCGGGTGCTGCTGACCCTGCTCGCGCAGACGCCGGCCTTCGCCACGATGGTGGTGGAGATCGAGTCCGTCGGGCCCGCGGGGCGCCGGGCCCGGACCGAACTTCTGGCCGATTTTCGCCGGTTCTTCGCGGACGCCCCACCGGGCCCGCCGGGGGTGGAGCGGGCGGAGCTGGTGGACACGGTGGTCGGCGCGGTGCACGCGGCGGTGCACCGGGCGGTCGACGAGGGCCGGTTCGCGGACGCGGGCACGGGAACCGGCGGGCTGCCCGGTCTCCTGGACGTGCTGGTGCATGTCGTCGTGACGCCGTTCGCCCGCCCGGCCGACCCTGAATGATCGCCGGGAAAACGGCTGAATGATCGTCAACAAGCTTTTGTTACTGACTGGTTGACGCGACTTATAACGGCGCGTACGGTCCGTTTCGGTTCCCTGCGGCACGGCCGCCTCCGCACGAGTCCGGGAAGACCCAGGTGGATGGGGAACCGTCCGCGCCAGGACGTCGCCGCGCTCTGTTCCCTCATCACGTCAGGAGCACCGCATGGCCCTGTCCGAAGGCACCACCGACCCCGTCTCGCCGCCCTCCCCGGGCGGTGCGGACCGTCGCGGCGGGGTCCGCTACCGCCGCGCCGCCCTCATGGGCGTCCCCGCGCTGCTCGCCGCGAGCACCCTCGTGGTGCTCACCGCCCAGGGCGCCCTCGCCGCCCAGTTCGCCATCTCCGGCATGCCGTTCACCGTGACCGCCGACACCCTGGAGGGCACCGGCTTCGGGCAGTTCGGCGCCCTGGACAACATGGCGGAGGGCAGCCCGAACGCCGGCGACACCGGTGGCCAGGTGCTGGTCATCGTGACCGCGATCCGCGAGGCCAAGCTCACCAACCTGTGCCAGAGCGTGGAGCTCGGCGGCACGCATCTGCTGATCACCGCCGGCAACAGGGGCACCCCGGTCAAGGCCTCCGGTCTGACCACCGACTCGACGGCGATGGCCGCCAAGCTGGCGGAGTTCGACAACATCGAGATCGGCGGGGACGCCAGCACCTTCGACAAGCCTCCGGTGAAGGGCCCGCTCGGCTCCTTCGGCCAGCAGGCGGACACCGTGCGCATCAAGAACGTGCGGCAGACCAACTACGCCACCACGGCGACCCGGTTCACCCTGCCCGATCTCCACATGCGCTTCAGCCCGAAGGGCTGCTGAGCATGGCGCCGGGCACGGACGAGGCGGTCGCGGCCCCGGCGGCGGGGCACCGCCGCCGGCACCCCTGGCGGGCCTTCCGGAGCTGGCGGCACCGCCGTCCGTTCGGGGCGGGCCTCGCGCTGGCGCTCGGCGGCGCGGAGATCCTGGTGACCCAGCGGGCCAGCGTGTCGGTGGTCCTCGCGGCCGGCGCGGACAGCCTGGCGGGCTATGTGCTGCCGATCATGATGGTGGTCTGCGGCGTGCTCATCGTGGTCAACCCCCGTCAGCGGCTCTTCTATTCGGTGATCGGTGTGCTGGCGTCGCTCGCGAGCTGGGTGACGTCCAACCTCGGCGGGTTCTTCGTCGGCATGCTGCTCGGCCTGGTGGGCAGTTCCCTGGCCTTCGGCTGGCTGCCCGACCGGCCCCGGCGCCGCCCGTGGGCGCGCCGGAACCGCCGTACCCAGGAGGCCGGCTGACGCGCGCCGCTCCCTTGTCGGTCACTGGCGTCCGCCCTTCTCCGAGCGGGCGCCACACCCACTTTTTTGTGGGTACTTGTGACGCCACGGCCCCCGGGAGAACCTGGTGGTGGCCGAGGGAAAGGAGAGAACGACCAGGCAGGAAGCGGCCTCAGGACACGGCGCGTTCCATGACGAGCCGGTCGAGCCGGCGGTGGCCCCACTCCGACAGCGGAGCCAGCGCCTCGGAGAGCTCGCGGCCCTCGAGGGTCAGCGAGTAGACGGTCTTCGGCGGCCGCACGTCGTACACCTCACGGTGCACGAGACCGTCCTCCTCCATCTCCCGCAGTGTCTGGGTCAGCACCTTCTCGCTGATCTCGGGGATCCTCCGGCGCAGTTCGCCGGGCCGGTGCGGGCCGGATTCGAGCAGCCAGAGCAGCAGTGTCTTCCACTTGCCGTCGATCACCGAGACGGCGGCGGTGACACCGCACACGTTCGTCTCCCTGGTCCGCATGCTCGTCATCGTCCTCGTCCTTCTCTTCCCTCTGCTCCGTACGTTCTTCCGTCCTGCCTTCACTACAAGGGAGTTCTTTCATGTCTTCTTCCCCCGAGTCCACGCCGGACCGGTCCGTCACCGTGATCGGGCTCGGCCCCATGGGCCGCGCGCTGGCCGGCGCGTTCCTGGCCGCGGGGGTCCGCACCACCGTGTGGAACCGCACCCCGGGCCGTGACCGCGAGCTGGTCGAGCGGGGCGCGGCCGGCGCCGCGAGCGCCGCCGAGGCGGTGGCGGCGAGCCCGCTGACCGTGGTCTGCCTGGTCAACTACGACGCCACGGACGCCGTGCTGCGCCAGGAGGAGGTGACGGCCGCGCTCAAGGGCCGCGCACTGGTGAACCTGAGCGCCGACGTCCCCGAGCGGGCCCGGGACACCGGGCGGTGGGCCGCCGAGCACGGCATCGCCTATCTGGACGGCGCCATCATGACGCCGACCACGACCATCGGCACGCCGGCGGCCGTGTTCCTGCACAGCGGCCCCGCGGACCTCTACGGGGAGCACCGCCCGGTGCTGGACGCGCTGGGCGGCACGCACACCCACCTGGGCGAGGACGTCGGCCGGGCGGCGGCGTACGACATCGCGCTGCTCGACATCTTCTGGACCGCCATGACGGGTTACGGCCACGCGCTCGCGCTGGCCGCCGCGGAGGGCGTCTCGCCGCGCGAACTGGCACCGTTCGCGCAGGGCATCGGCGCGATCCTGCCACCGGTGTTCCAGGAGGTGGCCGAGGAGGTGGAGAACGGCACCTTCTCCGGCGAGGGGAATCCGATCACCTCGGCGGTGTCCACGATGGCGCACGTCGTGCACGCCTCGGAGTCGCACGGCATCGACGCGGGCGTGATGCGGGCGGCCGAGGGCCTCGCCCGGCGGGCCGTGGCGCTCGGCCACGGCGCGGACGGCTTCTCCCGGATCGCCGAGGTCCTCGGCCGCCGCTGAAGCCGGAGCCCCGCCATGGGGGGTGCCGGTTCTCGCGAACCCTCCCCCGGTTCCGGAGGGACACCGCGCTGTTCCGCCGGCGGCGGAACACCGGCCGGACGGGCGTGCCGCTCACTACCGTCCCGTCTCATGACGACGATGACGCAAGTGACGACGCGTACGGTCGAGTACCCGGCCGACGATCTGACGATGATCGGGCACCTCGCGCTCCCGGCCGGGGCCGGCCGCCGGCCCGCGGTGCTGGTCGGACCCGAGGGCATGGGGCTCAGCGACATCGAGCGCCGCCGGGCCGACGCCCTCGCCGAGCTGGGATACGTCGCGCTGGCCTTCGACCTGCACGGTGGGCGCTATCTGGGCGACCCCGAGGAGATGCTGGCCCGTTGCCTGCCCCTGCTCGCCGATCCCGACCGGATGCGGGGCATCGGCCATGCGGCGCTCGACGTGTTGCGCTCCGAACCGCGGACCGACCCCGACCGGATCGCCGCCGTCGGCTACGGCACGGGGGGCGCGATCGCACTGGAACTGGGTCGCGCCGGCGCCGACCTGCGCGCGATCGGCACCGTCAACGCGCTGACCACCGGCCGGCCCGGCGAGGCGGCACGCATCCGCTGCCCCGTGTGGGCGGGGGTCGGGTCGGAAGACCCGATCATGCCGCCCGCGCAACGGGAGGCGTTCACCGCCGAGATGCGGGCCGCGGGCGTCGACTGGCGCCTCACGGTCTACGGCGGCGCCCTGCACGCCTTCCACCACCCGCCGGTCGACCACCCCACGGTCCCCGGCGTCGGCCACCACCCCCAGCACGCACAGCGGGCCTGGCGCGACGTCCTCGACCTGCTCGCCGAGTGCCTGCCCGTGACGGAGGATCCGGGGGCATGACCCAGGTGAGAAGGCCGGCATCCGCCGCCCCGCCGGCGCGTGGCTCGCTCGCGTCCGCCGACGGGGCCAGGACCCCGGCTCGCAGGCGGCTCAGACCCGGCGCAGGGCCCCTTCTACCCGGAGGTCCGCGAGGGTCGGGTACCCGTCGACGGCCATGATCAGGTCGGCCTCGGCGAGCAGTGAGCGCAGCACGTGGACGATGCCGTCGGTGCCGTCGAGGGCGAGGCCGTACGCGTAGGGGCGGCCGACGGCGACGGGGGTGGTGCCGAGGGCGAGCGCCTTGACGACGTCGGCGGGCGGCGGGGTCGCCGTGTCCGTCCTGGGCGCACAGGCCCATGACCCCGACGGGAGCCATGAGCAGCGGGGTGAGCAGATCTTCGCTGCGGGGACGCTACCGCCCGGTGCCCGCGGGTGGCCATGGCCCGGGACGGCGGGCCGTGACGGATCACGGGGAGGTCAGGCGGCGACGGGGGCGAGGTCCTGGCGGACGACGATCGCGTTGAGCCTGAGGGCGAACGGGGCGGTGTCGGTCATCCGCAGGGCGCCGACGCGGGCCTTGTCGAGGCCGATGGTGACGTCGATGCAGAAGGCGATGGCGTACAGGTAGGCGCCGGTCCCCTCGTCCTGCAGGGCGAAGAACAGGTCGCGGTAGTAGCGGGTGCGGTCGGGTGCCTCCTCGTAGTAGGAGAGGCCGGGCATGCCCTCCTGGTCGGCGAGGCCGGTGAAGGCGCTCACGAGTTCGCGCTCGATGGTGTCCCAGAACGATGCCTCCGCCGACTCGGGCGGCAGCGCCTGGCGTACGGCCTCCTTGAGGGAGAGCACCATCACGAGGACGGGGGCCTCCTCCTGAAGGCCCCAGCCGCGGACCATCTTCACGACGGCGCTGTCGGGCAGGGCCGCGGCGGCGTCGCGGATGTGGTCGAAGTCGAAGTTCACGGTGGCGGGGGCGATGGCCTCCTGGAAGGCGCGGCCGAGGGCCTCCGCCTGGGCGAGGTGGGCGGGCCCGACCTCGATGACCGTCTTGAAACTGGCGGCCAAGACTCCTCCTTATGTCTTTCAACAATCTGTTGATCAAGGAGGCGTCAGTATGTCCGGGCATGACAGTCCCCGGCAATCCTCGTCCGGTTCGCGGGCCGTCCGTCGTCACGGGCGCTCGCGTCGCCGACGGGATCTGCCGGGGGCCTGGCCAGAGCCTGGATCGAAGTCACGCGGGCCGTCGGACGTCTCCGGCGGCGGGTGCGGCTCTCTCCGGTATTCCGGTGTATTGACAAGTTTCCTCCCTGTATGCCCCATGTCAAGACCTTGTTGCTGCGCGGGCACGGCGCCCCGCCGGACGGGGGCGGCCGCGCTCCTCGTCCGGGGCACCGGCCCGCGGGTCAGCCGATCGGCTGACCCGCGCGCGCCGGGAGCGGCCGGAGCATGGGAAGCGGGTGCGGGCCGTCCGGTCGCGCTCCCGACGTCCGTCCGCCCGTGCTCATGGGGAGCTCCGCCGATGAACCGATCCCGTGCCCTCGCCGTGCTGGCCGTCTCCGTCACCCTGCTCGCGGGCTGCGCCCAGGGCGGCGGGGAGCCCGCCCGGTCCGCCGAGAGCCGCCCGGCGACCGGCGCACCGCCCGCGCCGAGCCGCCCGGCCACGGCCGCACCGCCCGCCGCGAGCGCGGCGCCCTCGCCGTCGGGCCGTACCCCCGCCGGCACGCTCCTCGTGGCCGACTTCGGCTCCGACACCGTCACCTTCGTGGATCCGGCCCGGGGGCCGTTCGCCTCCGTGGAGGTGGGCACCGCCCCGTACGGCCTGGTCGTCGGCGCCGACGGCCGCGCCTGGGTGTCCACGGCCGAGGGGGTGGCCGTCGTGGACACGAAGACCCGCACCCGCCTCGCGCGCGTGCCGTACCGGACCGCGTCGGGCCCCGTGACCGACGGCGAGTACCGGGGCGGCGGCATGGGCATCGCGCTCTCCCCGGACGGGCGCCGGGTCTACGTCGGCGTGAACGTGCCCGGCGGCAACGGCGCCCTGGAGGTGATCGACACCGCCTCGCTGAAGGTCACCGGCCGGGTGCCGGTCGGCCGGCGCCCCTTCGACGTGGACGTCGCGCGCGACGGCTCGGAGGTGTACGCGACCAACCACGACTCCTTCGACGTGACCGTGGTCCGGGCGCAGGGCCTGGGGACCCGCCGGAACGAGGTGGCCCCCTACGGCACCGAGGGCGGGCTCGGTTCCTGGCTGAAACCGCACTACGCGGCCGTACGGCCCTCGGACGGGCGGCTCCTGCTGCCCTTCGAGGGCGAGCGGCTCGTGGTGGTCGATCCGCGCACCGGCCGCTCGGAGATCCGGCCGATGACGGCGAACACCCACCAGCACGGCGTGACGGTCACTCCCGACGGCACCCTCCTGACCGTCGGCACGGGCCCCATCGACCCGGCCACCGACCGCGGGCCCTCGCTCACCGTCCGGGAACCCGACGGCACCGAGCGGGTCGTCCCGCTGGACGGCCCCCACGAGAACGTCGCCGTCTCCCGGGACGGCCGCACCGCGTATGTCACCGGCGGGTTCACCCGTGACGGCTTCTGGGACGGCCTGACGGTCGTCGACCTGTCGGACGGCTCCACCCGCCGCCTGCCCGCGGGCTCGCGCCCGCTGGGCATCGCGGTGCTGTGACGCGTCTGTCCGCGCCATGGTGTTGGCTGGGGTCCGCACCCGATCCCGCAGGAGGAGGCCCGTCATGACCGTCCCCGCCCACCGCAACGCCCAGCCGCCCGACGCCCAGGCCTCCCTGGGCGCGGGCGTGGTGGTGACCGACGGCGCCGGCCGGGTGCTGCTCGGTCTGCACCGCTCGGGGGTGTGGGAGCTGCCCGGCGGCAAGGTCGAGCCGGGCGAGTCGATCGAGCAGGCGGCGGTGCGGGAACTCGCCGAGGAGACCACGCTGGTGGCCTCGGCGGCCGACGTCTCGGTCATCGGCCTGATCCTCGACACCGCGACCTCGGCCGAGCTGACCCGGATGACCGCGGCGACGGTCGTGCACGCCCACACCGGCACGCCGGCCGTGGCCGAGCCCGACAAGATCGACCGCTGGGAGTGGTTCCCCCCGGACCGGCTGCCGGAGTCCCTCTTCCTCCCCTCGGCGCAGACCCTGGCCTTCTGGCTGCCCCAACTGCCGCTGCCCGAGGGACCGTTCCACCGGTACGCGATGGAGCCGGGCCCTCGGGGTCCGGGCCAGGGTCCGGGTCAGGGACCGGGCCAGGGACCGGGTCAGGGGCCGACGTACTCGTAGACACCGCCGTGCGGGTGCCGCAGGACCGCCCGGTGCCCGTTCGGGGTCGGTGCGGCGGGTGCGACGACCTCCGCGCCGGCCGCCACGGCTTCCGCGACCGCCTCGGACACGTCCGCGACGGTCAGCGTGGCGGCCACCCGGGCCACCTGGGCCACGGCCTCGTCCGGGCCGCTGAAGAGCAGGAAAGGGCCGACGGCGGCCAGGCCGACCCCGGCGAAGGCGAAGCGGTTCGCTGGCGCGCCGGTCAGCTTCTCGTAGAAGGACACGGCCGCGTCGAGGTCGTCCACGCGCTGCCGCGTGACCACGGATTCGATACGCATGCCGATGATCATCTCATCTCGTTCCGGCCGCCAGGAAGAGCGGCAGGGCGAGGAAGAAACGGTCCGTCTCGGCCCTGCGGCGCTGGTCGGCCAGCCAGTCCCGGGCCTCGGCCGCGCCGACGTCGCCCGACGCGCGGGCCGCCTCGGCGAGGCCGGTGACCAGCGGGAGCATGTCGGGACCGGTGAAGACGTCCGTGCTGACCTCGGCGGTGACGTCCGTGAAGCCGGCGTCCAGCAGAAGTGCGCGGTACGCGCGGGCGGCGCGCGGGGACGGGACGCGGTCGGCGCGGGCGTGGACGAGCCGGCGGGTCAGCTCGGGGGCGTCGGAGTCGAGGACGAGGGTGTCCCAGTCCTGGCCGACGAGCACGATCCGCCCGCCGGTCCGGAGCACCCGGTACGCCTCGGCGGCGGCGCGGGCCGGGTCGTCGAGCCCGTGGTAGACCTTGTCGGCCCGATAGCCGTCCAAGGTGCCGTCCGCGAAGGGGAGTTCGTACGCGTCGGCGTGCCGGAAGGCCGGGCCGGGATGGCGGGCCCGGGCCAGCGCCAGGGCTTCCGCGTCGATGTCGACGCCCTCGGCCCGTACGCCCCGGGCGGCCAGCTCGGACACGGCGCGTCCGGTCCCGCAGCCGACGTCGACGGCCCGGGCGCCGGGCTCGGCGGCGAGCAGGTCGTAGGTGCGGGCGCGGAGCCGTCGCGCCGACGGCAGGTCGTCGAAGCGGTCGAGCAGGGCGAGGAGGCGGGCGGGAGGGCGGGAGGGCGGCTGGGCCGCGGATTTCGTGGACACGCGTGCCACGCTGCCGTTTCATGTCGACATGAAGTCAAGCGAACAGCCGGGGGACTCCGGCGCGTTGGGCATCGGCGCGCTGGCCGGCCGCTTCGGGCTCGCTCCGCACGTGCTGCGGCACTGGGAGAGCGTGGGGCTGCTGGACCCGGCGCGGGACGCGGCGGGCCGGCGGGTGTACGGGGCGGCGGACGTGGTGCGGACGGCGGTGATCCTGCGGGCGAAGGAGGCGGGGCTCTCGCTCGACGCGATCGGCACGCTGCTGGCGGCGCCCGGCGGTGCCGGTGACCGGCGGGAGGTGCTGCGGCGCCGGGCGGCGGCGCTGCGCGCCGACATCGCCCGCGCCCGGGCCCGGTTGGAGCTCGTCGAGTGCGCTCTGGGCTGCGCTCACCCCGACATGGCGGACTGCCCGGACTTCCGCGGTGTGGTCGCCGGGGCTCTGGCAGGGGCCGACGGCCGCTGTCATCATGCCGACGGGGGTGCGCGCGGGACACCCCCGAGGGGGGATGCGCCATGGGGGAGCTCGACCGGGTGACGGTGCCGCCGCCGGACGAGGTGGCGACGCGGACGGCGCGGGAGGCGGAGCTCGGGGTCTATCTGCGCGGGTTCCGCGCCCGGCACGACGTGGACGACGACGGTGAGGACGGGGGACGGCGGGGGCGCCAAAGGCCCTTGCCGCAGCTCCTCGTGCTCCTGCTCGCCGGCGCGGCCCTCGCGCTGCCCGCCCTGGCGACGCGACTGGTGGGGCCGGGGCTCGGAGTGCCCCTGTTACTGGTGCCGTTCGGCGCCCTGGTCCGGTTCCTGTGGCGGTCGTTCCGCGCGCCCGCGCCGGCGCTGCGGCCCGGGCAGTACGTGTACCTGTACGAGCGGGGGCTCGTCTGCCCGGGTCAGGGCGGCACCGCGCGGGCCGTGCCCTGGCGGTCGGTCACGGCCATGCACCAGGACGTCACGCGCACGTACCTGAACGGCGGTTACACCGGCACCCACTACGCGTACCGGCTGCGCACCGGCGACCGGCGCGGGGTGACCGTCGGCGGGTTCCTCGACGAGGAGACGGCGGTGCCGCGGGCGGGCGATCCGCAGATCCGCGAGCTGGCGCAGATCGTCCTGGACGAGACCGTGCGCCGGGCGCTGCCTCCGGCGGTGACGGCCCTGGAGGAGGGCGAGCGAGTCGTGTTCGGCGAGGTGGCGCTGCACGCGGAGGGGATCGGGCTGCCGTCGGGGAAGGCGCCGTGGGAGCGGGTGCGACGGCTGGAGTGGCGCGGGGACGGTCTGGTCGTGGTGCGGACCGCGGGGGCCGGACGCTGGGCGCGAGAGGCGAAGGACATCCCCGATTTCCCGGTGTTCTGGACGCTGGTGAAGGAGCTGTTCCCGGACGCGCGCGAGGTCCGTCGCTGAGTCTCCGGACCGCGCTTCACCCGAACGGGCGTCTGGTCAACTCCCCTTCGCCTTGGGACATTGGAGTGGGCGCCAGGGGGCCTGGCTGTCGGGGACGCCAGGAGGGCGGGGGGATCGGTGACGTGTCGACGGACGCGGCCGCGTGCGGTCGTGACCCTGCTGCTCGTGTGGTGCGCCGTGGCGCTGGGGCTCGCGCCCGGGGCGGCGGGCGCGGCGGCCTGGCGGCAGCTGGCGCCGGGGGTGGCGTACCGCAGCTTCGAGACGACGGCGGCGCGCGGGACGGTCCGGGTGCATCTGCTCTCCGTCGACCTGCGTCACGCGGGCGTGGAGGTCGATCTGCTGTATCCGGGGGTGGTGGCGGCGCGCTCGCCGCTGTCCCGGCTCGCGGACGCGCGCGGCGCGGTCGCCGGGGTCAACGGGGACTTCTTCCACCTCTCGGAGACGCAGCATCCGGGCGTGGAGGCGACCGGCGCGCCGGTCGGGCCCGCCGTCGCCGGCGGGCTGGACCTGAAGGCGGCGGTGCCGCGGGGACAGCGGTTCGGGCCGGCGCTGCCACCGGGGACGGGGACGCGGGAGGTGTTCGGGGTGGGGACCGACCGCCGGGCCCGGATGGACCGGCTGGTCCTGGACGGGTCGGTCGACGCGCCGGAGGGTTCGTTCCCGTTGGGCGGGCTCAACCAGTACGCGCTGCCCGTGGGGTCCGTCGGTGCGTACACCGCCGCGTGGGGCGGCGCCTCGCGGCAGCGCGCGGTGTGCGGGACGGACACCGACCGGGCGGCGCCGTGCTCCACGGAGACGTACGAGGTGACGGTGCGCGGCGACCGGGTCGTGGCGGTGGCGGACGCTCCGGGGCGTGGCCCCGTCGCGCGGGACACGGAGGTCCTGGTGGGGCGGGAGGCGGGCGCCCGGCGGCTGCGGGCGCTGGCGGTCGGCGACCGGGTGAAGGTCCGCCACCGGCTGGTCGCGGAGGACTCCCGCGTCCCGTACCGCTTCGCCGTCGGCGGCCATCCGCTGCTGCGCGACGGCACGCCGCTGTCCGGCCTGGACCGGGTCACCTCGGCGGTGCGGACGGCGGCGGCCGTCACGGACGACGGCCGGGGGATGCTGCTGATGGCCCTGGACGGCTCGCCGGGCCTCCGGTCGGGGATGACGCTCGCCGAGGTCGCCGAGCTGCTCGCGGCGGAGGGCGCGCGCGACGGTTTCGGTCTGGACGGCGGCGGCTCGTCGACGCTGGTCGCGCGGGCGGCGGGCGAGGCGTCGGTGACGGTGCGCAACCATCCGAGCGGGGGCGTCGAGCGGCCCGTTCCGAACGGGGTCGGCGTCTTCTCCCGCGGCTGAGGAGCGGGAGACGAGGCCGCCGGGGCGACGGGTGCCGGTGCTCACGGTGGGTCACCGAGCGCACGGCGCCGGTCGTGGCTAGCGTGGCCGGTGAGACAGAGACGTCATCGATCGGAAGCGAGTCACCGTCATGCCCTCACGACCTGAAGGCACCCCGGTCTGGACCGACGCGATGTTCACGGACATCGAGGGCGCGAAGTCGTTCTACGGCGACGTGCTCGGCTGGACCTTCGGCGAGTCCTCCTCGGAGTACGGCAACTACACCCAGGCCTACAAGAACGGCAAGGCCGTCGCGGCGGTGGTGCCGCCGATGCCCGGCCAGGACGGCGAGCCGAAGTCGGCCTGGTGTCTGTACTTCGCCTCTCCGGACGTCGCCGCCACGGCCGAGAAGATCAGGCAGGCGGGCGGCGCGGTCCTGATGGAGCCCATGCAGGTGGGCGACTTCGGCTCCATGTGCCTCGGACAGGACCCGACGGGTGTGGTCTTCGGCGTGTGGCAGCCGGGCACCCACGAGGGCTTCGAGCTCGAGGGCGAGGCGGGCAGCTACGTGTGGGCGGAGGTGTTCACCCGCGAGCCGGCGAAGGCGGACGACTTCTTCACCCGGGTGTTCGGCTTCAACTCGAAGAAGATCAAGGACGAGCAGATGGACTACCGGGTCTTCGACCTCGGTGCCGACCCGGTGCTCGGCCGGATGGTGATGACGGCGGACGACTTCCCGGCCGACATCCCCGCGTACATCCAGATCTACTTCGCCGTCGACAACTGCGACAAGGCCGTCGAGGCGGCCGAGCGGGCCGGTGGCCGGAAGGTGTTCGGGCCGATGGACAGCCCCTTCGGGCGCTTCGCGGCCCTCCTGGACCCGCAGGGCGCGGCGTTCGCGGTGATCGACGTGCGGACGACGGTCGGCGAGATGCCCGAGATGGAGTGACTCCTCTCCCCCGCCGTACGCGCCGGTGCCCGGGACCACGGGGGTTCCGGGCATCGCCGTGCGCGGCCGTTCCGGCCGAGGGTGGTCGGCGCCCGGTCGACGTCGTGGGGGCACCGGGCCGGGGGCGCGGTGGAAGGTCAGGGCTTGAGGCTGGAGACGACGTTGGCGGTGGCGGCCACGCCGTTCTGGATGGTGGGCGCCATGCTGGTGCTCGCCAGGAAGAAGCCGAGCAGCGCGCAGACGATCGCGTGGGACAGCTTCAGGCCGCCGCTGCGGAGAAAGATCACGGCCAGGATCAGCAGAAGCAGCACCACGGACACGGAAATGGCCATCACGCTCACCCTCCTTGCGCCGCACAGGAATTGCGGCGTTCGGCGGACAGTGTGACGTAACGGACGAACCGGACGGACGCATGGCAGGGCGGCCATCCGGGTGACTTTCCGGATCCGGCCGTTCCTCAGGGTGTGGCCAAGGCTTCGGCGATGCTCGGGTGGCGGACCGCCTCCAGCTCCTCGTCGGCGAGGAGGGCGGCGATCAGCCGGGCACTGCCGAAGACCTCGGTGGCACACAGGTCCCAGTCGGTCAGCACGAACCAACTTCCGTCGACGGCCCACCAGTTGGCGGGGAAGTTCGCTTCCCTGGCGGCGTGGTGCGCGGGGGCGTCGGCGAGCCGCCCGAGACGGGCCGGGAGCGGGTGCTCCGCCCGCTCGATGCCGGCGTGGACCGCGTAGCACGGGGTGTCGGGTCCGCCGGAGCCGTGGCGGGCGAGGAGTTCGACGAGCCGTACGAGCGTTTCGTGGTCGATCTCGCCGTCCGAGGGGCCGTCGTACGCCTCGGTGCCGGCGATTCCCTCGAAGAGCAGGTACGAGGGGGTGTGCGGCCAGTCCGCGAGGCTCCGGCCGGCCTGGGCCAGCACCTCGTGCCAGCGCAGCCGGCGCCCCTGCTCGTCGCGGATGGCGTGCAGGACCCAGCAGCGGTCCTCGAAGCCTTCGCGCGGCTCGTGGCCGAGTTCGGCGTCCGGCCCGTCGAGGACGGGCCGCAGCCCGCCGAGGGGGTGGTCGTCGGGCAGCGCCGCCCAGGGGCCGGTCATGCCGCCTTCTCCCCCGGTCCGCCGGCCGACCCGGCTTCCGGGTCTTCGGCGGCCAGGCAGTCGGCCCACTCCACCGTGCGGTCGCACCAGCGTTTCAGGAGCACCCGGTCGTGGCCGACGGCGAGCAGGCCCGCGCCGGTCTCGGCGCGGTAGGACTCGACGGCCGCGACGAGGGCGGCGGTCGTGGAGGCGTCGAGCATGGCGGTCATCTCGTCGCAGATCAGCCAGCGGGGCCGCAGGACCAGGGCGCGGGCCAGGCAGGCGCGCTGCAGCTGGCCGTCGCTGACCTCGTGCGGGCGGCGGCCGAGCAGGTCCTCGGTGAGGCCGACGGCGGGGACGAGCTCGGCGAGCCGGCCGGGGACCTGGTCGCGGCGGCCGGTCGCGCGCAGCGGCTCCGCGATGAGGTCGGCGAGCCGCAGGCGGGGGTCGGCGGACAGGCGGGGCTGCTGGAAGACGACCCCGACGGCCGTGCGCAGGGCGCGCGGGGCGCGGTGCCGCCAGGCCCGTACCGGGGTGCCGTCGAGGACGACCCGGCCGGCGTCGGGGCGGTGCAGCAGGGCGGCCACCCGGGCCAGGGTCGACTTCCCGCAGCCGCTGGGGCCGAGCAGGCCGACGGCCTCGCCGGGGGCGACGGTGAGGCTCGCGCCGCGCAGGACGGGGTGGCGCCGGTCGTATCCGGCGGTGACGTCGGTCAGTTCAAGCACGGGGTGCTCCGTCGGGGTGGTGGCAGGCGACGCCGGCGAGGAGTTCCGGGCGGGTGGCGCAGGCGTCGGTCGCCACGGGGCAGCGCGGGGCGAAGGCGCAGCCGGCGGGCAGGTTCGACAGTTCGGGCGGCAGCCCGGGGATCGGGGTGAAGCCGCGCTCGGGGAGGGCGTCGAGCAGTCCCCTGGCGTAGGGGTGGCGGGGGCCGGGCTCCCCGAAGAAGCGGTCGGCGGGCGCGATCTCGACGATCCGCCCCGCGTACATGACGGCCACCCGGTCGGCCACCCGCCGGGCGGCTGCCAGGTCGTGGGTGATGAGCAGCAGCGCCTTGCCCTGGTCGGCGTGGCGGCGCAGCTCGTCGGCGGTGCGGTCGACGAGTTCGCGGTCGAGCCCCGTGGTGGGCTCGTCGGCGAGCAGCAGCGGCGCGTCCCCGATGAGGGCGAGCGCGGTGGCCGCGCGCTGGGCGAGCCCGCCGGACAGCTCGTGCGGATACCGGTCGAGGTGTCCCACGGGGAACGCGGCCCGCTCGGCGGCGGCCTCGGCCACGGCCCGCCGCTCCCGGCGCGGGGTGCCGGTCAGCGCCCGTACGGTCTCCTCCAGCTGCGCCCGCACGGTCCGCACCGGCGTCAGATGGGCCGCCGGGCTCTGCGGGACGAGCCCGATCCGCCGCCCGCGTACGGTCCGGGCGAGGGTCCGTTCGTCGGCGGCGAGCAGATCGACGCGGGGCAGGTCGGTGCCGCCGTCCTGGGCGCGAGTGTCCCTGGCCGCATCGCCCGGCGCCGCGGCGGCCCCCGGGCCGCCCCCCAGCAGCGCCGCGCCTTCCGTCTCCGCGTTCGCGGGGAGGAGGCCGAGGAGGGCGGAGGCCAGGACGGACTTGCCGCAGCCGCTCTCGCCGACGAGGGCGAGGCATTCGCCGGGCCCCAGGTCGAAGGAGGCGTCGGTGACGGCGGCGACGGTGCGGCCGCCGCGGAGGCGGAAGCGGACGGTGAGGCCGCGGACGCTGAGGAGGGCGTCGTCGGCGCGTTCGGCGGTGCCGGCTTCGAGGGCGCGCAGGACCTGCTCGTTCGCGGCGGTCACAGCATCAGCTCCGATCGTCGGCGGGGGTTGAGCCGGTCGCGCCAGAGGCCGGCGAGGCCGGCGACGGCCAGGGTCGGCACGATGAGGAGGAGGCCGGGGAAGAGCGTCGGCCACCAGTCGCCGGCGAGCAGCGAGGAGCGGGCGCTCTGGACGAGGTTGCCGAGGCTGGCCTGGTGGCTGGGCAGGCCGAGGCCGAGGAAGGAGAGCGCCGACTCGTGCCACATGGCGTGCGGCACCATGAGGACGGCGGCGAGTCCGGCCTGCGGCAGGACGGCGGGCAGCAGGTGCCGCACGGCGATCCGCCACCGGGACGCGCCGCCGGAGATCGCGGCGTCGACGAAGGGGCGGGAGCGCAGCGAGAGGACCTCGGAGCGGACGATCCGGGCGGTGGAGAGCCAGTGGGTGAGCGCCACGGAGACGATCACCGGCCAGACGCCGGGCCGGAACATGGCGACGATGAAGATGCCGAGCAGCAGGTGCGGCACGGACGCGAAGCCGTCGACGATCCGCATGACGAGCCGGTCGGTGCGCCCGCCGAGCGCTCCGGCCGCGGCGCCGACGGCGGTGCCGATGACGGTGGCGACGAGGGCCGCGACCAGGCCGACGAGCAGCGAGATCCGCAGGCCGTAGACGCAGCGCAGGAGCAGGTCGCGGCCGACGTCGTCGGTGCCGAAGGGGTGCTCCCACGACGGGGGCAGGAGCTTGCTGCCCAGGTCGACGGCCTGTTCGTCGAGCTGGACGAGGGGCGGTACGAGGAGGACGGCCAGGAGGACCGCGCCGGTGACGAGGGCGGAGCTCCACAGGCGGATCCGCCGTGTGCGGGTGCCCTGGGGGTCAGCCATCGAAGCCCACCCTCGGGTCGGCGAGCCCGTACAGGAGGTCGGAGAGCAGGTTGCCGAGCAGGACGGCGGCGGTGGCGAGCACGGTGAGCGCGGCGAGCAGCGGGAAGTCGACGGAGACGGCGGCCTGGACGGTGGCGGCGGCGATGCCGGGCCAGCTGAAGACGGTCTCGACGAGGAGGGCGCCGGTGATGAGTTCGGGGACGCGGGAGCCGATGAGGGTGAGCATGGGCAGCATTCCGGAGCGCAGGGCGTGGCCGGTGAGGACGGTCCGTTCGCCGAGGCCGCGGGCGCGGGCGCCGCGCACCGGGTCCTCCTCCAGGGCGTCGCCGACGCCCTGGCGTACGTACAGGAAGAACCAGGGCAGCTGGGAGATCCCGAGGACGACGGCGGGCAGGACGAGATGCGAGGCGACCTGGCCGGCGGTGACGGTGTCGCTGGCGGTGTCGGTGAGGCCGCCGGCGGGCAGCGCGCCGAGCTTGAGGGCGAAGAGCCAGATGGCGAGCAGTCCGAGCCAGAAGGCGGGGGCGGCTTCCAGGGTGTACGCGGCGGAGCTGACGGCCCGGTCGAGGAGGCCGCCTCGGCGGCGGCCGGCGAGGACGCCGAGCGCGGTGCCGAGGGCGACGGCGAGGAGGAAGGCGGTGGCGGCGAGCAGCGCGGACCAGCCGACGCGTTCGGCGATGACGTCGGCGACGGGCTGGCGCATGACGCTGGAGTCGCCGAGGTCGCCGGTGACGGCGTGGCCGAGCCATTCCCACCAGCGGGTGAGCCAGGGCCGGTCGGCGCCGAGGTTGGCGCGCAGCTGGTCGAGGTTCTCCTGGGAGGCGGTGAGGCCGGCGGTGCCGGCGTAGGCCTTGACGGGGTCGAAGGGGGAGGCGGCGGCGACGGCGAAGACCGCGAGGGTGACGCCGAGGAGGACGGGGACGGCGGCGAGCGCGCGCCGTCCCGTCATCCGGGCCATGGCTCCCCAGGGGAGGCGGCGGCTCACTTCGCGGCCGCTCCGCTGCCCTTCGGCTTCCAGTCCTCGACGTTCCACCAGGGACCGGAGGCGAGGCCGTGGTCGTGCGGCTCGGTCTGGGTGGTGAGGTCGCCCGCGTCGGTGGTCCAGCGGTCGGCGACGACGTAGAGGTGGTCGATGTGGGTGAGGAAGGTGTAGCCGGGGTTCTTCACCAGTTCGCGCTGGACGGTGTCGTAGGCGGCGCGGCGCTTGGCGGGGTCGTCGGTGCGGCGGCCTTCCTCCAGGGCGCGGTCGACGGCCTTGTTGTCGTACCAGGCCATGTTGTTGAAGCCGTCGCCGGCGAGGGAGGACTTCAGCAGGAGGTACTGGTCGAAGTCGGGGTCGCCGGGCGAGCCGCCGCCGGCGAGGACGGCGTCGGTCTTCATGCGGGGTTCGATGACCTCCCAGGTGCCGGCCTGGGTCTTGATCTCGACGCCGGCCTTCTTGGCGTCGGAGGCGTAGGCGAGGGCGTGGTCCTGGCGGAGCTTGTCGCCGGAGAGGTACCAGAGCGGGAAGGCGGCGCGGACGCCGTTCTTGACGCGGATGCCGTCGGGGCCGGGCTTCCAGCCGGCCTCGTCGAGGATCTTCCGCGCGCCGGCGAGGTCGTGGCGGCGCTCGGTGCCCTTGGCGAACCAGGGGCTGTCGGTGGGGACGGGCCCGTAGGCGGGCTTGCCGGCGCCTTCGAGGATCTTGTCGACCATGGCCTGCCGGTCGACGGCGAGGTCGAGGGCGCGGCGGATCGCGGTGTCGCCGGTGACCTTGTTGTGGGTGGGGAGGGTGACCGTGCGGTAGTCGTAGGTGGTGGCCGCGTAGGTCTTCTTCGCCTTGTCGGCCTTGAAGCCGGCGGCGAGGTTGGGCGGCAGGATGGCGGCGTCGAGGTCGCCGGCGCGCAGGCGGGTGGCGCGGACGTCGTCGTCCTTGATGACGGCCATGGTGAACTTCTTCACGGCCGGGGCGCCGCCCCAGTAGTTCGGGTTGGCCTGGAAGGTGAGCTTCTCGCCCTTGGACCAGCCGGTGAGGACGTACGGGCCGGTGCCGACCGGCTTGGTGGTGAAGGGGCCGGTGTTGACGTCCTGCCGGCCCGCGACGTGCTCGGGGGCGATGGCGAGGACGGTGCGCTCGGCGAAGGGGGCGTAGGGGTACTTGAGGGTGAAGACGACGGTGTCGTCGCCGACGGCCTTGACGTCCTTCAGGGCGTCGAGCTCGGTCCTGGACGGGTTGTTGGTCTTCGGGTCGAGCACCGTCTTGTACGTGAAGACGACGTCCTTGGCGGTGAAGGGCTTGCCGTCGCTGAACTTCACGCCCGCGCGCAGCTTGTAGGTGTAGGTGAGGCCGTCGGCGCTGACCGTGGGCAGGGCGGCGGCGAGGGCGGGCCGGAGCCTCAGGTCGGCGTCGAAGGCGAGGAGGCCGTCGAAGATCTTGGAGTTGCCGTCCTTGCCGTAGCCGAGGAGGGGGCTGAGGGTGTCGGGTTCGTAGGCGATGCCGACGACGGCGGAGTCCTTGGGGCCGCCGGAGCCCGCTGCGCCGTTGCCCGGGTTGGAGCAGGCCGCCGCGGTGAGGGCGACGGCCCCCGTGAGTATCGCGGCGGTCGCGCGGCGGACGGTTCGGGCGGCCATGGTGTCCACACCCCTCTTGAAGATCGACTGTTGTTGCGAATCGATCGCAATTAAACAGTATGTCAAGGGGTGCGGACACCTGGGGTCCTTACACGTCCTACGCGGGAGCGGGCAGGTCCATCAGGGCGGCGACGGTGTCGTGGTGCCGGCCGGGGGAACCGAGCGCCGTCCGGTCGGCCACGGCCCGCTTGAGCGCCAGGTGCGCCGGGTGCTCCCAGGTCATGCCGATGCCTCCGTGCAGCTGGACGCACTCCTCGGCGGCGTGCACGGCGGCCTTGGAGCAGTACGCCTGGGCGACGGCGACGGTCAGCGCGGCGTCCGGGGCGCCGGTGGCGAGCGCGTCGGCGGCGGCCCGGGCCGCCGCCCTGGCCCCGACCAGTTCCAGCCAGAGCTGGGCCATGCGGTGCTTCAGCGCCTGGAAGGAGCCGATCGGCCGGCTGAACTGGTGGCGCTCCTTGGTGTGCCGGACGGTCTCCTCCAGGCACCACGCGGCGATCCCCAGCTGCTCGGAGGCGAGCAGCCCGGCGCCGGCGAGCAGGCCGCGCCGGACGGCGTCCCGCGCCCGCTCGGCGTCGGCGAGGCGGGTGCCGCCGGCACCGCCCGCGTCGACGCGGGCGAGCGGGCGGGTGAGGTCGAGCGGGGAGAGCGGGGTGATCACCGCGTCGGCGGCGGGCACGGCGTACAGCCCGTCGGGGCGCGGCACGAGGAGCACGTCGGCGGCGACGGCGTCCGCGACGGCGGGGACGGGGCCGTCGGTCACGGGCGGCGGGGCGCCGGGGGCGGTGGAGAGCGGGACCGCGAGGACGGCGGTCGTCCCGCCGGAGGCGAGGGCGGCGAGCAGCTCGGCGACCGGCTCCTGCGCGGTGTCGAGCGCGAGCAGGGTCTCGGTCGCGATCACGGCGCTGGTCAGGTACGGGGCCGGGGTCACCGCCCGGCCGAGCTCCTCCAGGACCACCGCCGCCTCGCGGTGGCTCGCGCCCTGGCCGCCCAGCTTCTCGGGGACGAGCAGTCCGGCGGCGCCGATCCCGGCGCCGAGGGCCTCCCACAGTCCGGGGACGTAAGGGGCCGGCTCCTCGATCCGGCCGAGCAGGGTCTGCGCGTCGGCCCGGTCGGCGAGCAGGGAGCGGACCGCCGCCCGCAGGTCGTCCTCGGTCTCGGAGTAGAGGAGGTCCGGCGTTGCGTTCATCGGGCGAGGTCCTTCCAGGCGACGTCCTTGTCGTTGCGGGGCTCGGCGGGCAGGCCGAGGACCCGCTCGGCGACGATGTTGAGCAGGACCTCGGTGGTCCCGCCCTCGATCGAGTTGCCCTTGGCGCGCAGATAGCGGTAGCCCGCGTCACGGCCGGTGAAGTCGACCAGGTCGGGCCGGACCATCGCCCACTCGCCGTACAACAGTCCTTCGTCGCCGAGGAGTTCGACCTCCAGGGCGCTGATGGCCTGGTTGAGGCGGGCGAATCCGAGCTTCATGGCGCTGCCCTCGGGGCCGGGCTGGCCCACGACGAGCTGCTGGCGCAGCCGTTCGCCGGTGAGCCGGGCGACCTCGGCGTCCACCCAGAGGTCGAGGAGGCGGCGGTGCAGGTGGTGGGTGCGCAGTTCGGGGCGGTCGCGCCAGGTGGCGGCGGCCTTCCCGATCATGCCGCCCTCGCGCGGGATGCGGGAGCCGCCGATCGTGACGCGCTCGTTCATCAGGGTGGTCTGGGCGACTCGCCAGCCGTCCCCGACCTCGCCGAGGCGATGGGCGTCGGGGATGCGGACGTCGGTGAGGAAGACCTCGTTGAACTCGGCCTCCCCGGTGATCTGGCGCAGTGGCCGGACCTCGACGCCGGGGTCGGTCATGTCGCAGACGAAGTAGGTGATGCCCCGGTGCTTGGGCAGGTCGGGGTCGGTGCGGGCGATGAGGATGGCCCAACGGGCCACATGGGCGCTGGAGGTCCACACCTTCTGCCCGTTGACGACCCAGTCGTCCCCGTCGCGGACGGCGCGGGTGCCGAGGGCGGCGAGGTCGGAGCCGGCGCCGGGTTCGCTGAAGAGCTGGCACCAGACCTCCTCGCCGACCCACAGCGGTTTGAGGAAACGTTCCTTGACCTCGTCGGAGCCGTAGGCGAGGAGGGTGGGGGCGGCCATGCCGAGGCCGATGCCGATCCGGCGGGGGTCGTTGTCGGGGGCTCCCGCGGCGGCGAGTTCGGCGTCGACGACCGCCTGCAGGGCGCGCGGGGCGTCGAGTCCGCCGAGGCCGACCGGGTAGTGCACCCAGGCGAGCCCGGCGTCGAAGCGCGCGCGCAGGAAGGCGGTGCGGTCGGTGTCGGCCGGCGGGTGCTCGGCCAGGAACCGGCGGGTGAGGTCGCGCAGGGCGTCCGCGTCGACGCTACGAGCGGCACCGCCGGTGGAGGCGGTGGCGTCGGCAGGGACGGTACGGGCGTTGCGGGCGGCACCGCCGGTGGAGGCGGTACGGGCGTCACGGGCGGCGCCATCGGTGGAGGCGGTGGGGACGTGACGGGCGGTCATGCGCGGGCTCCTTCCGCAGGTCCGTCGGCGCGTCCGTCCGCGGTCCCGGCCGGCAGGACGACCAGGCGGCCGGTGGTGACGCCCTCGGAGAGGCGCTGCACGGCGTCGGCGGCGTCCTCGAAGGGGACGCGCTCGCTCACGTACGGCTTGATCAGGCCCTTGGCGGCGAGTTCGGTGAGGGTCTCGTGGCAGCGCAGCACGGCCGCCGGGTCCTTGAGGTTGTACAGGCCCCAGTGGAGGCCCATGATCGAGTAGTTCTTCACCAGGGCGTGGTTGAGGGCGGGGCTCGGGATGGTGCCGCTGGCGAAGCCGACGACCACGATCCGGCCCTCGAAGGCCACGAGCTTGGCGGACTGCTGGTAGGCGGCGCCGCCCACCGGGTCGTAGATCACGTCGGCGCCCCGGCCGCCGGTGGCCTCCTTGACGGCGGCGACGACGTCCTCGGCGTGCCGGTCGACGACGGTGTCGCAGCCGAGTTCACGGGCGGCGGCGGCTTTGTCCGCGCCGCCGACGACGCCGATCACGGTGGCGCCGGCCGCCTTGCCGAGCTGGACCGCGGCGCTGCCGACACCGCCCGCGGCGGCGTGCACGAGGAGGGTCTCGCCCTCCTTGAGCGCGGCCCTGCGGTGGAGCCCGAACCAGCCGGTCTGGTAGCCGATGTGGAGGGCGGCGGCCTCGGCGTCGTCGAGCGCCTCGGGCGCCGGCAGCAGCGCGGCCGCGTCGGCGATCGCGTACTCGGCGAGGCCGCCGTACGGCAGCGCGGGGGTCGCGATGACCCGGCGGCCGTCCTCGGTCTCGGCGCAGACCTCCACCCCGGGGGTGAAGGGCAGCGGCGGCCGCACCTGGTACTGGCCCCGGCACAGCAGCGCGTCGGGGAAGTTCAGGCCGGTGGCGCGGACCTTCAGCAGCACCTGGCCGGGCCCGGGCTCGGGCCGCTCCACCTCGTCGCGCTGCATCACCTCGCCCGGTTCGCCGTTCTCGTGCACTCGCCATGCCTGCATGCGAAAGGCCTCCCGCAGCCGTCGTGGTCCTGGGCGCCCGCGCGGTGGTTTTCGCGCGGGTGGATCGCATACTAAGCGGTCGCTTGGGCTGACGGAACCAGGCGCTCAGGACTTCTTGGGCCGCGCCCGTACGTGCATCCGCTCGCCCTGCGGTCCGAACAGGCTCAGGAACTCCACCGGACGGTCCCCCGCGGGCCCGAACCAGTGCGGCACCCGGGTGTCGAACTCGGCCGCCTCCCCCGGCCCGAGCACCACGTCGTTCTCGCCGAGGACGAGGCGCAGCCGCCCCGAGAGCACGTACAACCACTCGTAGCCCTCGTGCACGCGCGGGTCGGGCTGCTCGGCGCCCGGCTCGTGGACGACCTTGTACGCCTGGAGGCCGCCGGGCTGGCGGGTGAGCGGGTACAGGGTGCGGCCGTGGCGCACGATCGGCCGGTTCCTGACGCGGGGGTCGCCGACCGGCGGCGCGCCGACGAGCTCGTCCAGCGGGACCTGGTGGGCGCGGGCGATCGGCAGCAGCAGCTCCAGACTGGGCCTGCGCCCGCCGGACTCCAGGCGGGAGAGGGTGCTCACCGAGATGCCGGTGGCGGCGGACAGCTCGGCCAGGGTGGATCCGCGCTCGCGCCGGATGCGGCGCAGGCGGGGTCCGACCTCGTCGAGGACGGAGGCGATGCGTTCGTCTTCGGTCATTTCCCCATTGCAGAAATGGCAACTCCGTTTGTCAACTCCGCCACGCGCGGCGAAGCTCGTGGCATGGACGAGAACAGGAACGAGAAGACCGTGGACACGGAGCACCGGCCGTACGAGGTGGTGGTGGTCGGCGGCGGCGCGGCCGGCCTGAGCGCGGCCCTGGTCCTGGGCCGGGCCCGGCGCGGCACCCTGGTGATCGACGCCGGCGAGCCGCGCAACGCCCCCGCCGCCCACATGCAGGGCTACCTCTCCCGGGACGGGATGAGTCCGGCCGAGTTCCTGGCCGTGGGCCGGGAGGAGATCGCCGCGTACGGGGTGGAGTGGACGGAGGGCCGGGTGACGGCGGCCGCGCCGGACGCCCCGGAGGGCTTCACCGTGTCGCTCGCCGACGGCCGGACGGTGCGCGCCCGGCGGCTGATCGTGACCACCGGCCTCGTCGACGTGCTCCCAGAGATCGGCGGCCTCGCCGAGCGGTGGGGCCGGGACGTGCTCCACTGCCCCTACTGCCACGGCTGGGAGGTGCGCGACCGGGCCTTCGGCGTGATCGCCCACCCCGCCCTTCCGGCGCACCAGGCCCTGGTGGTCTCGCAGTGGTCGTCCGACGTGACGCTGTTCCTGCACACGGCCCCCGAGCCCTCGGCCGAGGACACGGCCCGGCTCGCGGCGGCCGGCGTGACGGTCGTGACCGGCGAGGTGGCGGACCTCGCGGTCGAGGGCGACCGGCTGACCGGCGTACGGATGAGGGACGGGCGGACCGTGCCGCGCGAGGTGCTGTTCGTCGGCACCAGGACGGTGCCCCGCGACGGGCTCCTCACCGCCCTGGGCGCGGCCACGCACGAGACCCCGTTCGGGCGCTTCGTCACGGTCGACGAGACCGGCCGGACGAGCGTGCCCGGGGTGTGGGCGGCCGGCAACGCGATCGGCGCCCACGAGCAGGTGGTCAACGCGGCGAGCGGCGGCTACCGGGCGGCGGTCGCGGTCAACGCGGAGCTGCTGATGGCGGACCTGGACCGGCGGGTGGCGGCGGGCACGCGGTGACGGACGGGGCGGCCCGACGGGCGGCGCCGGGGCCGAGCTGTGGGCCGAGTGGATGAAACCGGCGCCCGCGGGGCACGCGGACCGGAGGCAGGGCCGAGGATCGGCCATGGTGACGGGAAGACATCCTCCAGGGAAGGACGGAACTCACCCCATGCTCGGTACGGACTTCACGACGGGCTCCCCCAGCTGGATCGACCTCGGCAGCCCCGACACCGACGCGGCGGCCGTCTTCTACGGCCGGGTCTTCGGCTGGGACTTCACCCCGGCGGGCCCCGGCGCGGGCGGCTACGGCTTCTTCCGGCAGGAGGGCCGTACGGTCGCCGCGCTCGGCCCGCTCACCGAGGAGGGTGCGAGCAGCGCCTGGACCGTCTACTTCCAGACCCCCGACGTCGAGGCCACCGAGCACGCCGCCGAGGCCAACGGCGGGACCGTGCGCGTCCACGCCCTGGACGTCATGGACGCGGGGCGGATGGCGGCCCTGACCGACCCCGGCGGCGCCGAGTTCGCCGTGTGGCAGCCCGGCACGATCAAGGGCCTGGAGCGGACCTCGGAGGACAACACCCTGGTGTGGACCGAGCTGCACACCGGCGACCCCGAGGCCACGCTCGCCTTCTACCAGGCGTTGTTCGGCTGGCGCTGGCAGGCGATGGACACGCCGGGCATGACGTACCGGGTGATCTCCACGGCCGAAGGCGACCAGCAGGACGCCTCGTTCGGGGGCGTGGCGCCGCTGCAGAGCGGCGCGTCCCGGGCGCGCTGGGTGCCGTACTTCGCGGTGACCGACGCGGACGTGATCGCCACCTCGACCCAGGAGAGCGGCGGTTCGGTCCTGATGCCGCCGGCGGACGTGCCCGACGTGGGCCGCATCGCCTGGCTCGCGGACCCCTTCGGCGCGCCGTTCGCCGTCCTGAAGCCCGCGCCCATGCGCTGACGTGGGCCCGCGCCGACCTCGCCGCCGGGGTGCCGGGTCAGTGCGGGAACACCTCGAACGTCACCGCCGGCCGGCCGCCGAAGCGGGCGGCGGCCCGCTCGGTGGACTCGGTGACGAAGTCACGGCAGTACTCCTCCGCGTCCCGGTCGGTCAGCGCCTCGATGTACGTGCGGTGGGCGAGGAGCGAGCGGGTGGCGCGTTCCAGGCCCGGACGGGCGTCGACCGCGTGGGTCGGGAGGTTGGATCCGGCGACGGCCACCCAGCGGACCCCGTTCCAGGGGGCGAGGCCCTGTTCGGTCAGTTCGGGGAAGATCCAGCGGTTGCCGGCGTCGGCGGCCGCGTCGAGGGTGGCGCGGCCGACCGCCCGGTGGTCGGGGGTGTTCCAGTAGCCGCCGGGCTCCGGGCCCCAGGTGTCACGGTGGTTGAGCGTGATGACGAGTTCGGGCCGGTGCCGGCGGATGGCCGCGGCGATGTCGCGGCGCAGGCCGAGCCCGTACTCGATCACGCCGTCCGCGTGGTCGAGGAACTCCACGGTCTCCACGCCCACCACGGCGGCGCTCTCCCGCTGCTCCCGCTCGCGCAGCGGGCCGCAGGCGGCCGGGTCCAGTCCGTCGATGCCCGCCTCGCCGCGCGTGACGAGCAGGTAGGCGACCTCCTTGCCCGCGTCCGTCCAGCCCGCGACGGCGGCGGCGCAGCCGTATTCGAGGTCGTCGGGGTGGGCGACGACGGCGAGCGCGCGCTGCCAGTCGGAGGGCATCTCTTCCAGCTGCGGCAGCGCCTGTTCGGTCTTCTCGCTCATGGCGGCAGGATACGGGGACGGCCGCGGCCGTCCCGGGGGCTCGGGACCCTGACCGGCGGCCCCGGCCTCAGTTCGCCCCGGCGAGGATCACGGAACGGGTCAGGTGCCGGGGCCGGTCGGGGTTGAGGCGCCGCCGGCCGGCGAGGGCGACGGCGAGCCGCTGGGCGCGGACCAGGGCGGCGACCGGGTCGACGGCGTCGGCGACGAACCGGGCGCCGGTGGCGAGGACCTCGTCGGCGAGCCCCGAGGGGACGGGGCCCAGGCACCAGACCAGGCTGCCGGGGTCGCTGATGCTGATCGGGCCGTGGCGGTACTCCATCGCCGGGTAGGACTCGGCCCAGGCGCGGGCGGCCCCGCGCAGCTTGAGCGCGGCCTCGTCGGCGAGGCCCGCGGTCCAGCCGGTGCCGAGGAAGGTGAACTGGCGGTGCGCCGTCCAGGCGGCGGGCAGCGGCTCGTACAGGACGAGTTCGGCGTCCGTGACGGAGGGCCCGAGGTCGACGCCGAGTCCGGCGCGCAGCAGTTGGAGGGCGGTGGTGGGGAACCGGGTCTGGACGACGGAGCGTTCGTCGGCGAAGGCGAGGTCGAGGACGGTGTCGGCCCGGTGGGCGGCGGGGCTGTCCGGGACCGCGGTGAGCAGCAGGGTCGGGATCCGGCCGGCGGCGCCGTCGAGCAGGGCGGCGACCTCGGTGGTGGTGCCGGAGCGGGACAGGGCGACGATCCGGTCGTAGCGGCGGCCGAGCGGAGTGAGGTCGGAGGCGGGGAAGGCGTCGGTCTCGCCGGCCCCCAGGGACTCGCGGAGGGCCGCGTAGGAGCGGGCGATGAAGTACGAGGTGCCGCAGCCGACGACGGCGATCCGCTCGCCGGGCCGGGGCAGCAGGTCGGCCCGTTCGGCGGCGAGGACGGCGGCGCGGCGCCAGCAGTCGGGCTGGCTCGCGATCTCGGTGTCGACATGGGTCGTCATGGCGTCCGGTTTCCTCTCTCGGGGCTCCGGACGGATGTCTATCCCGTGGCGGCCGCGCACACCATGAGCAATCAGTGAGCACCGCTTGGACTTTTGTCAGGCGCCGGTGTCGCGGGCCGCGCCGCAGGAGGCGCGGACGACCAGCCGGGGCCGCAGCTGGACCTGGTGCAGCGGGGAGGCGTCGCCGTCGGCGAGCCGGCGCAGCAGGATCTGGGCGGCGAGGCGGCCGACCTGGAACTTGGGCGGTGACACGGCCGTGAGCGGGGTCTCGGCGACGTCCGCGAACTCGTTGTCGTAACTGATCAGGGCGAGGTCGTCGGGGACCCGCAGTCCGGCCCGGCGGGCGGCGGCGAGCACCAGTGCGGCCTCGCGGTCGCCGAAGCAGAGGGCGGCGCTGGTCCCGGCCTCGCGCAGGGCGGCCACGGCCCGGTCGGCGCGCTCCGGGTTCCACTCGGCCATCACGTCGCTCTGCCGGTGGGGCGCGGGCAGCCCGAGGTCGGCGACGGCGCGGGCGAAGCCCGACTCGATGGGCGCGGTGGTGGGGGCGTCGGAGCGGACGACGAGGCCGAGCCGCCGGTGCCCGAGGGCCCGCAGATGGCGTACGGCGTCGTAGGCGCCGCCCTCGTGGTCGGTGCACACGTGCTCGGTGGGGTCGCCGGGTCCGTGGGCGGCGAGGCGCCGCTCGACGAGGACGGCGGGCACCGGCAGGGCGAGCAGTTCCTCGGCCCGCCGCCCGGGGTCGGTGGCGGTGTGCAGGGTGGGCACGAGGAGCAGCCCGTGGACGCCGGCGGTGAGCAGCCGTTCGACGGCGGCGTCCTCCTCGGCGGGGTCGTAGTGGGAGCAGGCGAGGACCAGCCGGGCGCCGGCCGCGGTGAGCTCCTGTTCGATGCCGTGGAGGACGCGCGGGTAGTAGAAGGCGGTGTCGGGGACGAGGACGCCGACCACCCGGCGGTCGGGGCGTTCCTCCTCGGTGCGCGGGGCGGCGAAGGTGCCGGCGCCCTGGCGGCGTTCGACCAGACCGAGGGCGACCAGGTCCTCGTAGGCGCGGCGGACGGTGGTCACCGACACGCCGGTCTCGGCGGCCAGGGCACGCTCGGTGGGGAGTTTGCTGCCCGGCGGCCAGGTGCCGTCGAGCATGCCCCGGCGCAGCTGGGCGACCAGGGCGCGGAACTTCAGCTCGCGTCCGGCCGCGGGCGCGGGAATCCCGCGGTGTGCCATCGGGGCCCCCTGGTGCTCCGGTCGCCGGCGGCCGCGTCGCCGGTCGATTGCGCCGGGAATCCTATCCCCGTCCGCGCGGATTGCTCCCGTTCGGAACGGTGGCTTCCGGGCAGCGACTTCGAAGGGGCGGCTTCGAGCGGTGCCCGTCGGGGGCCGGTTCCTGCCGAACACGCCCCCGGCCACCCTCTACAGATGTAGAGTCGGGCCATGACGGGAATCGCAGGCACGTTCGTTCCCCGCCCGCACTTCGGATCGCGGTACCAGACCGTCGTCCCCGCTCCGGTGGAGACGGTGTGGGCGGCGTGGCGGAAGATGGAGCAGCCCGGCGGCGAGGGATGGGGGCCGGTCGTCCGGGCCCTGTTCGCCGTACGAGGCCGGCTCGGCCGCTGGAAGAACGGCCGGAAGGAGCCGGCGATGACGGAGGACGACCTGCGGAGCGGTTTCCTGCTGCTCGCCGAGGACCCCCCGCACGAGATCGTCCGCGGGATCGTGGGGCAGTGGTGGACCATGGCGGCGGCGACCTCCCGGCCGGACGTCACCGACGCGCGGGAGTTCGCCGCCTTCGAGGAACCGGGTTACGCGAAGGCGACGTTCAGCATGCGCTTCACGCCCGATCCGGCCACCGGCGGCACCAGGGTCGTGACCGAGACCCGCGTCCTGTGCCTCGACGAGACGGCCCGTCGGGCCATGGGGCGGTACTGGCGGCTCATCAGCCCCTTCAGCGGGCTCGTACGTCTGCTGATGCTGCGCAGGCTCCGGCAGCGGGCCCTCGCGTGAGCGGGACCCGAAGCCCGCGCGTACGGGCGCTGCTCGACGCGGCCGTGACGGTCATCGCGGAGGACGGGCTGCGCGGCCTGACCCATCGGGCCGTCGACGCGCGGGCCGATGTGCCGCCCGGCTCGGCCAGTTACTACTTCCGCACCCGCCAGGCCCTGCTCGCCGCCGTCGTCGGCTTCATCGCCGAACAGGAAGTGGCGGAGATCGAGGCGGCGACCGTCTCCGGAGCGATGGCGGACGCGCCGCCGCTGCGCCGGGCGGCCGATCGCTTCGCGGGCGTCCTCGCCCACTGGCTCGGCCCGCGGCGCGACCGGACCCGCGCCCGCCTGGAGATCGTCCTCCTGACCGCCCGGCGCCCGCACGACGACGTGGGGGCGGAACTGCACCGTGTCAGAAGGCGGTTCGTCGACCAGGCCCGGCTGCTCGCGTCAGCGGTCGGCAGCCCCGACCCGGAGGAAGGCGGACGGATCCTGGTCGCCTTCGCCGAAGGACTCGCCTACGACGGGGTGACACGACCGGGCCCCGACACCACGGACCGCGCGGCCCTGCGGCGGATGACGGAGAAGGTGCTGCACACGCTCGCCGGGTAGCCGCGCTCGACGGTCCGGGCGCAGCCGCACTCCGCCGTCCAAGCCGCGCCGCCGTCCGGGCCGTACCCCGCCGTCCGGGCCGTAGCCGTAGTCCGCCGTCCGGACCGCGCGCCGCCGTCCGGACCGTGCTCCGCGAAAGGGGCGGAGCACGCCCGGATCAGAGCTCGCCGCGGGCCAGGGCGAGGAGCCGGTCGAGGACGCGCGGGCCGCCGGCCCGTACGCCGTCGTGCTCGAACTCGTCGGTGACCCAGGTGCGCAGGCCGCGGATCGCCCGCGCGGTCTGCAGGGAGTGGGCGGTGTCGACGTACATGTCGTCGTGGTAGACGGCGGCGGCGACGGGCACCTCGTTGGCGGCGAGCCGGGCGGGGTCGTAGAGCGGTGGCCAGTCGGTGCGCGCGGCGAGGTGTTCGGCGGTCTCCCGCAGCGGGCGCAGTGCCGGGTCGGTGGTGAAGTGCCAGGGGTGGATCGTCTCGCCGGTGAAGAGGACGGGGCCGTCGCCGGCCGGTGCCTTGGCCGCGTCGAACTCGGGGAACTCGGCGCGGACGCGTTCGGCGGCCCAGTCGGTCGGCCCCTGGCCGCGACTCGGGCCCTGGGCGTAGATGGCCTCGTGGAGGACGGCGTAGAGCGGGTGGGCGGCGAAGGAGAGCTGGGCCTGGACGGCCTCGAGGAAGGCGTCGGAGAGGGCGGGGCCGGCCGGGGTGGGGACGAAGGCGTGCTCCAGGAGCAGGTGGAGCTGGTGGGTGCCGGTGCCGCCGCCGAGGAGGATGCCGAGGGACTGGAAGGCCTCGGGGGTGAGCAGTCCGCCGCCGGGCAGGGTGACCCGGTGCTCGTGGAGGTGCGCGGTGACGCGGCGGGCGCGCTCGACGTCCTCGGGGTGGCGGGCGTAGTGGTCCTCGTTCTTGCGCCGGACGCGCGGGTAGGCGGCCCGGTAGACCTCGTCGGCGGTGGCGTGCAGGGAGGGCAGACCGCCGGTGACGAGGACGGTGGCGAGGCCCTCGGGGGCGGCGCCGAGGTAGTGGGTGGCGCAGAAGCCGCCGAAGCTCTGGCCGAGGACGGTCCAGGGGGCGCCGCCGGTGACCTGGCGGCGGATCAGCTCGCAGTCCCTGACGATGGAGTCGGCGCGGAAGTGCGCGAGGTAGTCGGCCTGCTCGCGCGGGGTGCCGCGCAGCGGCAGGGTCTGCCGGTTGGCGGGCGTGGAGTTCCCGGTGCCGCGCTGGTCGAGGAGGAGGACCCGGAATTCCGCGACCGCCCGGCCGAGCCAGGCCTGCCGGCCGATGAAGCGGCGGGCCCCGAAGCCGGGGCCGCCCTCCAGGTACAGCAGCCAGGGCAGGTCGGTCCGGTCGGCCTTGTCGCTCGCGACGATCTCGCGCCCGTAGAGCTCGATCGACTCGCCCGTAGGACGGTCGTGGTCGAGGGGGACGGTGAACCGGCGGTCGGTGAGGACGAGCCCCGGCTGACGGTACGTGGACACGCTGACTGCTCCTGTTCGTGACACCCCCGCCAGGACAGTGGATCACATGGCGGGGGTGCGCACCGCATCAGGAGGCCGGCGGGGTCACGGAACCGTGTCAGGGGTCGTGGTCGGTCACGGGATCCTGGGCACGGGCTCGTGGTCAGGAGGTGGGGAAGTCGTCCGCCGTCCTGATCCGGTCGCGGATCCACACCCCGGCGGGCTTGAGCGAGGTGGTCCCGGTCCACGGTCCGTTGTTCGCGCAGGTGCCGGGCTTGAAGACGGCGCCGCTGCGGCCGTCGTCGGAGTAGTTCCAGTTGACCCAGCTGATCTTCTTCGCGGCCATGAGGTCGAGGTAGCGCTGGCTCATGGCGAAGTCGTCGCTTCCCTCGCCCGCGTAGTTCTGGGTGCCGAACTCGGTGACGAAGACGGGCAGCCGGTCGGCCGCGCGGGAGAGGGTGTTCAGGTACGCGTCCCGGTGGGAGTACGCGTAGAAGTGGAAGGTGTACATGATGTTGGCGGCCTTCACCGGGTCGGCGACCACCTCGGCCTCGCTGCCGCCCTCGGAGACGCCGAAGGAGGACCAGGCGCGGGTGCCGACCAGGACGGGTGCCTCCGGGTCCTTGGCGCGGATGACCGGGATCAGCTCCTCGGCGTAGGCCCGGATCCGGGACCAGGCGACGCCGCTGGGCTCGTTGGCGATCTCGTACAGGAGGTTGGTCTTGGTGCCGTGGCGCTGGGTGATCTCGGTGAAGAAGGTCTTGGCGCGGGCGAGGTTGGCGTACGGGTCGCCCGGGTCGAGCATGTGCCAGTCGACGATCACGTACATGCCGCGCGCGGTGGCCTGGTCGATGAGGCCGGAGGCGAGCTCGGTGTACTTGCGCGGGTCGGTCTCGTAGCCGCCCTCCTGGACGTAGGTGGAGACGCGCAGCACGTCGGCGTTCCAGTCCTTGGCGAGGGCGTCGAGGGAGCCGGTGGTGAGGCACTGCGCGTACCACTGGGTGCCGTGGCTGGACATGCCGCGCAGCTGGATCGGCTTGCCGTGGCGGTTGCAGAGCTTGGTGCCGCAGACCGTGAGCTGGCCGTTGACGGCGGCGGGGGTGCCGGTGGCGGGCGGCGGGGTGGTGGCGGTGTCGACGGCGAGGTGGTCGACGTTGGGGCCGCCGACGGCGGTGGTGGCGGTGGCGCGGACGGTGTTGGTGCCCGCCCGCAAGGCGGCGGTGAGGCTCGTGGTGGACCAGCCGGTCCAGGCGCCGGTGGGCGCGAAGGCCTTGTCGTCGGCGACCGGCGTGCCGTTGACGGTGATGTCCATGGGCCGGTTCGCGGTGCTGCCGTTGGCGTACCGCAGGGTGAGCGTGCCGGTGCCGGCGGCGGCCGCGTCGACCTTCCACTCGACGTAACCGCCGGTGGTGTTGTGGTAGTTGACGAAGCCGCCGCCGGTGAATCCGGTGTGGTTGGACTCGACCACGCCCTGCGAGACGGTGGCGCTCTCGGCCTCGTGGACGACGGCGGCGGTGGGGGCGGCGGGGGCGGTGGGGGCCGCCGCGGCTGAAGAGGGCGGGGTGAGGCCGATGAGGAGGGCGGCGAGGGCGGCCGAGAGGCCGCCGGCTATGTGGACCGATCGTGCCGAAGTCATGGGGTCTCCGCGGACGATGGACTGGAAGGAAACTTTCCTAACGGAGAGATAGCAGCATCGCCGCCCCACCCACAAGAGTCATGACGCAGGACGCCGTTCAGCCGACTGACCTGTCCGCTGAACGCCCGGGTCCTAGTCCTGCATGACGGCGAGGACGTTCCTCGCCGGATCGGTGAACCATGCGATGCCGGCCGGGCCTTCGTTCCCCGTGTTGCGGACGATGCCCTTGTCGTCGAAGTCGAAGCCCGGGTACCGCTGGAAGTCGACTCCCTTCGCCTTCAGCGCGGCGACGGCGGCGTCGATGTCGTCGACCTGGAAGTTCAGGACGGTGAAGCTCGCCGGTGCGTGCTGGTCGCCCTTCGGGTAGACGAGGACCTTCGCCCCGCCGGCGAGGGTGAGGAACAGCATCCGCATGTCCCCCGTTCCCTCCTCGGCGACCTGGAGGCCCAGGGTGTCGCCGTAGAAGGTGCGGGCCGCGTCGAGGTCGTCGACCGAGAAACTGCTGAAGGCCGGGGTGCTGCCGAACAACACGGGTGGTTCTCCCTTCGGTGGAACGCTGCTGGCGTCCCCTCAGGGCACACCACCGCGAAGGCGGCCGGCCGTCCCCGCCACGCGGAAACGGCCGGATGGTCCTCCGCCTGTCACCCTCGGGTGCGGACGGCACCGTGCGGTCAGGGGGCGATCGGGAGCCGGCGCTTGTGCTCGGTCAGCTGGTAGCGGCGCACGATCGCGGCGAAGGCGGCCTCGCCGACCGGCTTGCCCTCCAGGAAGTCGTCGATCTCGTCGTACGTGACGCCGAGCGCGTCCTCGTCGGGCTTGCCCGGGTCCAGGGTCTCCAGGTCGGCCGTCGGCGTCTTCCAGACCAGCTCGGCGGGGGCGCCGAGCTCGGCCGCGACGGCGCGGACGCGGCGCTTGGTGAGGCCGGTGAGCGGGACGACGTCGGCGGCGCCGTCGCCGTACTTGGTGAAGAAGCCGGAGACGGCCTCGGCGGCGTGGTCGGTGCCGACGACCAGGCCGTTGTGGGCGCCGGCGACCGCGTACTGGGCGATCATCCGCTGGCGGGCCTTGATGTTGCCGTGCACGAAGTCCTGGTGGTGGTCGTCGCGGAAGACGACACCGGCGGCGCGGGTGGCGTCGAGGGCGGCGTCACTGGCCGGCTTGACGTCCACGGTGAGCACCTCGTCGGCCTGGACGAAGCCGAGCGCGAGCTGCGCGTCGTGCTCGTCGGCCTGGACGCCGTAGGGCAGCCGCATGGCGTAGAAGGTGGCGTCGCCGCCCGCGGCCCGGACCCGCTCCACGGCGAGCTGGCAGAGCCGTCCCGTGGTGGTGGAGTCGACACCGCCGCTGATGCCGAGGACCAGGCAGCGCAACCCGGTGGAGGTGAGGCGCTCGGCGAGGAAGGCCACCCGGCGCTCGATCTCCTCGCGCGGGTCGAAGGTCTCGGAGACCTCGAGCTCCCGGGCGATCTGCTGCTGCAGGGCGGTGGTCTCCGGGTCGGTCACGGAATGCTCCTCGGTGGTGCGGTGGTGTGCGGTGGACGTCCCGGGTCGACTCTATCCCGGGCCCGGGCGCCCTCCGGAGTCCCGCACGCTCCCGACCGCGCTACGTGAGGCAGACCACCTCGACCCGCTGGACCAGGTTGTTCCCGAAGCCGCCCCGGTTCCAGGGCGCGGTGAGGGGCTGGGTGTGCCCGGCGGCGTCCGTGGCGCGGACGCTGAGCCGGTACGGGCCCGGGGTCGCCGTCCAGGTCGTGTGCCACGCGGCCCACGCCCAGGGCCGGGCCGGGTCGGCGGTGACCTCGGTGTCGGTCCAGGTCTCCTCGTCGTCGGTGCTGAGCTCCACGCGCTCCACGGGGCCGTGCCCGGACCAGGCCCGGCCGGCGAGCGGGACGGGGCCGGGGCGGACGACGCGGGCGCGGGACATGAAGTCGGGGAAGCCGGGCGGGATCATCAGGGCCCGTGGCTCGATGACGTCCACCGGTTCGCCGGGCTCGTCGGGCTCCTGGCGGTAGCGGTAGGCGACGGACTGCTGGAAGCCCGTGAACGGGGTGTCGGTGACGGTGATGTCGCGCAGCCACTTCACGGACGCCATCCCGTACCAGCCGGGCACGACCAGGCGCAGCGGATGGCCGTGCTGGGGCGGCAGCGGGGCGCCGTTCATCGCGTACGCCACAAGCACGTCCCGCGCCGGGTCGGCGGCGACCGTCAGCGGCAGGGCCCGCTGGTAGTCCTGTTCGACGCCGCGCTCGACACCGTGGTCGGCGCCGGTGAACACGACCTCGGCGGCGCCCTCGAAGGCCCCGGCCTCGGCCAGCAGACCGGCCAGCGGGACCCCGGTCCACTCGGCGGTGCCGACGGCCTCGACCAGCCAGGGCTGGCTGACCGGCCGCGGCACGAGCCGCGCCCGGCCGTTGCCCGCGCACTCCAGCGTGACCCGGCGGGTGACCGCCGGCCGCGCGCGCAGGTCGGCGAGGTCGAGGGAGAGCGCACGACGCACCCGGCCGCCGACGGTGAGCCGCCAGCCGTCGGCGTCGGCGTCGGGGATGTCGTAGTGCACCAGCACGTAGTGCAGACCGGGCGGCGTGACGTCGTACCGCAGCGCTTCGAGGGGCAGTCCGTGATTCCGCGCCGCGAGCGCCAGCTCCGCCCCGCTGACCCCCTCGTCGAGTCCGGCGAGCCGGCCGGGTGGGCTGACGTCCCGCAGGCCGGGGGCGCCCCTCGTCGCGCCGCCGCCCACCGGGGCGCCTTCGGCCCCGGGGCCGGGGGCCGGGGAGTCGTTCATGTCTTCATGGTGCGCCGTCCGCCCCGGCGGCACCATCGCGGCCGGCGGCCCCGTCACGTGGCGCCCCCGCCCCGTGGCGGCCCGTGCTCCCCCGGCGCCGCCAGTTCCTCCACCGCGTCGGCGCCGACCACCGCGCCGGTGGACTTCTTGGCACGGCGCAGCCGGGCCTCCAGCCAGGCGGCGAAGGAGGTCAGCAGGAAGTTGAGGGCGACGAAGACGACGGCGACCACGGTGAAGCTGGCGATGGTGTTGGCGCCGTAGTTGGCGCTCATGGGACGGACGGACGCGAGGAGCTCGGAGAAGCCGAGCATCGCGCCGCCCAGGGCCGTGTCCTTGACGATGACGACGAGCTGGCTGACGAGCGCCGGCAGCATCGCGGTGACCGACTGGGGCAGCAGCACGTACGTCATGGTCTGGCCCTTGCGCATGCCGATCGCCTTCGCCGCGTCGGTCTGGCCGGCCGGGAGGGCGAGGATGCCCGCGCGGACCACCTCGGCGAGGACGGACCCGTTGTAGAGGACGAGGCCGGTGACGACCGCGTACAGCGGCCGTGTCTCGGGGCTGACGTTCGTGAACTGGGCGTACGCGGCATTGGCGAAGAGCATCAGGATGAGGACCGGGATGGCGCGGAAGAACTCCACGACGGTGCCGGCGCCCACCCTGACCCAGCGGTGGTCGGAGAGCCGGCCGATGCCGAAGAGCGCGCCGAGCGGCAGGGCGATGACCATGGCGAGGGCGGCGGCGACGACGGTGTTCTTCAGGGCCGGCAGGACGTAGGTGGTCCAGACCCGGGAGTCGGTGAAGAAGGGCGCCCACTTGTCCCAGTCGAGCTGGTTCTTGTCGGCGAGGCTCGCCACCAGCCACCAGACGGCGAAGCCGAGGGCGACGAGGAAGACGAGGGTGTAGAGGAGGTTGCGGCGGCGCGCCCTCGGGCCGGGGACGTCGTAGAGGACGGCGGGTCGGGTCTTCACCGTTTCACCGCCACCTTCTTGGCGACCCAGCCGAGGATCAGCCCGGTGGGCAGGGTGAGACAGAGGAAGCCGGCGGCGAAGATCACGGAGATGAGGATGAGCTGGGCCTCGTTCTCGATCATCTCGCGCATCAGCAGGGCCGCTTCGGCGACGCCGATGGCGGCGGCGACGGTGGTGTTCTTGGTGAGTGCGATCAGCACGTTGGCGAGCGGGCCCACGACGGACCGGAAGGCCTGCGGCAGCACGATGAGCCGCAGCGTCTGCGTGAAGTTCAGTCCGATGGCGCGGGCGGCCTCGACCTGGCCGAGCGGGACGGTGTTGATGCCGGAGCGCAGGGCCTCGCACACGAACGCCGCCGTGTACGCGATGAGTCCGAGGACCGCGAGGCGGAAGTTGACGACGGTGAAGTCCCTGGCGCCCAGGTTCACGCCGAGGGTCTGGAAGAGGCCGAGGGAGGTGAAGACGATGATGACGGTGAGGGGGATGTTGCGGACGATGTTGACGTAGACGGTGCCGAAGCCCCTCATGAGGGGGACGGGGCTGACCCGCATCGCGGCCAGCAGCGTCCCCCAGAGCAGGGAGCCCACCGCGGAGTAGACGGTCAGCTGGACGGTCGTCCAGAACGCTCCCGGCAGGTCGTAGCCTTCGAGGAAGTCGAACACGTCGGCCCGCTCACTTGACCACGGTGCCGATCTTCGGGGCGGGCTCGTTCTTGTATCCGGCCGGGCCGAAGTTCTTCTGCACGGCCTTGTCCCAGGATCCGTCGGCAACCATCTTCTCCAGCGCCTTGTTGATCCGGTCCTTGAGCTCGCTGCCCTTCTGGACGCCGATGCCGTAGTTCTCGTTGCTCAGCTTGAAGCCGCCGAGCTTGAACTTGCCCTTGAACGCGTCCTGCGAGGCGTATCCGGCGAGGATCGAGTCGTCCGTGGTGAGGGCGTCGATCACCCCGTTCTCGAGTCCGGTCAGGCACTCCGAGTAGCCGCCGTACTCCTGGAGCTGGGCGTCGGGCGCGAGCTTGTCCTTGACGTTCTGCGCGGAGGTGGATCCGGTGACGGAGCAGAGCCTCTTGTCGTTGAGGTCGGAGGGCTTCTTGATGGAGTCGTCGTCGGCGCGGATCAGCACGTCCTGGTGGGCGAGCAGGTAGGGCCCGGCGAAGTCGACCTTCTCGGCCCGCTTGTCGTTGATCGAGTACGAAGCGGCGATGAAGTCCACGTCGCCTCGCTGGAGCAGCGTCTCGCGGTCGGCGCTCTTGGCCTCCTTCCACTCGATGTCGGCGGGTTCGTGCCCGAGTTCCTTCGCGACGTACGTGGCCACGTCGACGTCGAAGCCGGTGTACGTGCCGTCCGGCGTCTTGAGGCCGATGCCGGGCTGGTCGAACTTGATGCCGATGGTGATCTTGTCCTCCCCGTGGTCGGCGGGCAGTGCGGCGGCGTACGCCGTACCGGTGAAGGAGAGGGCGACCGCGGCTGCCGCGGTCACCGCGATCCTTCGGTTCCTGAGCGGGTTCATGGTCATCACCCCAGCGGTGAGACGGTCGGAGTCGGGTCGGAGTCGGTCGTGCGGGGGGGGGCGGAGTCGGTCGTACGGGGGTCGGAGTGGTTCGTACGGGGTCGGAGTGGTCATACGGGGTCGGAGTGGTCATACGGGTCAGTGGTGCAGGATCTTTGACAGGAAGTCCTTGGCGCGGTCGCTGCGCGGGTTGCCGAAGAACTCCTCGGGGGTGGCCGCTTCGACGATCCGGCCGTCCGCCATGAAGACCACGCGGTGGGCGGCGGACCGGGCGAAGCCCATCTCGTGGGTGACGACCACCATCGTCATGCCGTCCCGGGCCAGCTGCTGCATGACCTCCAGGACCTCGTTGATCATCTCCGGGTCGAGCGCCGAGGTCGGCTCGTCGAAGAGCATCACCTTCGGGTCCATCGCGAGCGCGCGGGCGATCGCGACCCGCTGCTGCTGGCCGCCGGACAGCTGCGCCGGGTACTTGTCCGCCTGGCTGGCCACCCCGACCCGGTCGAGGAGCGTGCGGGCGCGCTCCTCGGCCTTCCGGCGGTCCTTCTTGCGGACCTTGATCTGGCCGAGGGTGACGTTCTCGAGCACGGTCTTGTGCGCGAAGAGGTTGAAGGACTGGAAGACCATGCCGACGTCCGCGCGGAGCGCCGCCAGTTCCCGCCCCTCGGCCGGCAGGGGTCTGCCGTCGATGACGATGCTGCCGGAGTCGATGGTCTCCAGGCGGTTGATGGCGCGGCAGAGCGTGGACTTCCCGGAGCCGGAGGGCCCGATGACGACCACGACCTCCCCGCGATGGATGGTGAGGTCGATGTGCTGGAGCACGTGCAGCGTGCCGAAGTGCTTGTCGACGTCTTTCAGCACGACGAGCGCGTCGCCGCCGTCCTGGACGGGCATGACACCCTCCTGGGTCACCGCCCCCGCTTGCCGCTCCCTCCCTCTTCACGTTCATGCTCCGCCCTCCGCCGGACGGGCGCACGCCGGGCGGACGGCGGCGTTCGGGAAGGGCCGCCGGTGCCGGTCCGGGCGACGGTCGGTGACCGGTGACCGGTATGCGGGACGTGGCGCGAAAGGCCTTGCCGTCCGCGGCCCTCGCTTGCTTGGATCTTTTCCGCCCTGGAACAGCGCACGACCTGGCCGGTGTCCGCGCGGACGCCGAGGAGGGAGCTCGCCATCGCCGCCGCCATCCCGGAGTATCTGCGCGCCGAGGGCGCCGTGCTCACGGACTCGCTCATCCCGCTGGTGAACCGCTTCCGGGCCCGGCAGTCCGACGACGGCACGGTCCCCGCGCCCGACGAGGCCGACCGGGCGCTGCTGCTGCGGATTCGTCAGGAGGGCGCCGCCTGGTACCGGCGGCACGCGCTCGACGAGCAGGCCGCGGCCCTGGAGGCCGACATCGACGGCTGGCTGGCCGCCGGGCTCGACAGCCGTCCGCACTTCGGGCGCTCCCGCGCGGCGCTGCCCGGACCGGTGGCCGGCGAGACCGTGTTCCTCCTGGGCTCCGACCTCGGCGTCGACGGCGGCCCGACCGCGGGCGGGCGGCTGGAGTGCGGTTTCGCGCTGTACGAACAGGCACCGGCGGCGGAGTCCGGGCGCCCCGGTGACGCCCCGGTCCACGTCCTGATCGCCGGCAGCGAGGTCTTCGCCTCCGCCGCGGCCGGGCGCTGACGGGGCCGCCTCCGGTCGTCCAGGGGTGCGGCGGAGGGTGCCCGTACGGCGGACACCCGGTAGGAGGCGCGCGTGGTGCCTGCGTACGGGGCCGGGCGGGCGGACACTGGAGGCGGACGCACCGTATCCGCTGGTCCGAGGAGGTCCGTCATGAGCAGCGCCGCACCCAAGGTCAGCACTCTGCCGCCGGAGCACCGGGAGCGGCTGATGGCCTTCGCCGAGGACGTGTACTTCGAGGCGGGGCACCGGCTCTTCGAGGAGCAGGACCGCGCCGAGCGGTTCTGGATCGTCAAGACGGGCGCGGTGACTCTGGACGCCAGGGTGCCGGGGCGCGGCCGGCCGGTCATCGAGACGCTGCGGCACGGTGAGCTGGTGGGCGTGTCGTGGCTGTTCCCGCCGTATCTGTGTCAGTCGGGCGCGGAGGCGATGACGCCGGTCAGGGCGTACGAGTTCGACGGGACGGCCGTGCGGTCGATGTGCCGGACGGACCCGGAGTTCGGCTCGTCCGTGCTGTTCTGGGTCGGTCAGATCCTGGCCCGTCGGCTGCAGGTGACCCGGGTCAGGCTGCTCGACCTGTACGCGCCGCACGGGAGCGGGATGCCGGCCTGAGGTGCCCCGCGCCGGTGCGCGGCGGCAGGGGCGGGTCCTTCAGGGGCTCGTGAGGAGCCGTACGTACCAGTCCCAGAGGGTGCCGTCGGCGTGGCTGATCTGGCCGCGGCGGACGAAGCCGGCGCGCCGGGCGACGGCGGAGGCGGACACGGCGGAAGCGGCCGCGAGGGCGGACGAGGATCCGCCCGGGGCGGCCGCCGGACCGGCGGCGGGGACGAGGATCACGGCCCGGCGGGCGCCCTGCGCCCCGGCATGCGCGCAGGCGAGGCGGACCGCCCGGGTGGCGAAGCCGCGGCCGCGGGCCTCGGGAAGCAGGGCGTAGGACAGCTCGACGTCACCGTGGGCGAAACCGGTGGTCGCCGGGGACAGGCGGACGGTGCCGACCGGCCGTCCGGCCCCGATGCCGAAGGTGCGCGCGGGACCGTGGACCCGCCACACCGCACGCGAGCGGGGCCGGTGGAGGGTGGGGACGGGGTCCGGTGCGCCGGGGCCCAGCGGCGACAGGGTGACGACTCCGTCGGAGAGCTTCGCGTCTTCGTGCACCCCAGTGATCCTGTCGGCTCCGCGCACGCACCACAATCGGTATCCGGCCGCACACGCGGAGCTGTCCGGAGACGATCTCACTCACATGGATGTCCTCACCCGAACGGGCGTGTGGGGACTGTGCCGCGCCCCGCCGGGTACCAGGCTGGGGCCGAGACGGGGAGGGCCGGGACATGGAGAGACGGACGGTGACGTACACCGGAGTCGTGGCGGCGCGGGCGCGACTGCTCGCGCGGCTCGCGCTGCTGTGCGCGGCGGCGGCGATCGTCTCGCTCTTCGTGCCGTTCGGGAGCGGAGGGCTGCTGATCATCGGCCTGGGCCTCGCGGGGCTCGTCCTGTGCGCGGCCGGCACCTGGTGGTTCCTGGCGCACCGCGGGCCGGTGCGGCTCCTCGGGGCGCTGCTCGCGGCCGGCACGCCGGTGGGCGTGCTGCTGCTCTACGTCGACGGCGGTCTGTGGCGCTCGGCGCTCATCGCGCTCGGTCTGTGGGCGGCCGCGCTGCTGTGCGCCCGCTCGGCGCTGCGCCGGCCCCACCGGCCGCGCGCGGCCACACCGGCACCGCGTCCGCGGAGGCCGGTGCTCTTCATGAACCCGAGGTCGGGCGGCGGCAAGGTGGAGCGCTTCGGTCTCGTCGAGTACGCCGAGCGGCTCGGCGCGCGGGTCGTCCTCCTGGACGGTGGTGAGGCGACGGAGGAACGGACCCCACAGGAGGAAACGGCTGGGCGGGAGACGGCTGGGCAGGAGACATCCCGGCGGGAGACGGCTGGGCAGGACACCGCCGGGCTGGAGACGGGGCACGGGGCAGCGGCCGGATCCTCTGGCCCCGAACAGGGGGCGGCGGCCGGACCCTCTAGCCGGGAACACCGGGCGGCGGCCCAGTCCCGTGGCTCGCGGCAGGTGGACGTCGCCGCGCTCGCCCGTCAGGCCGTCGCGGACGGCGCCGACCTGCTCGGCGTGGCCGGCGGCGACGGGACGCAGGCCCTGGTGGCGGCGGTCGCGGCCGAGCACGACCTTCCGTTCCTGGTCATCAGCGCCGGCACCCGCAACCACTTCGCGATGGACCTCGGGCTCGACCGCGACGACCCGGCCCGCTGCCTCGACGCCCTCACCGACGGCGAGGAGCTGCGGGTCGACCTCGGCGACGTCGCGGGGCGGGCGTTCGTGAACACGGTGTCCTTCGGCGTGTACGCGGATGTCGTGCAACGGCCCGAGTACCGCGACGCCAAGGCGGGCACCGCCCTGAGCGTCATGCCCGACCTGCTGACGGGCGACGGCGGCCGCCGGTTCGACGCGGTCGTCGACGGGACGACGCTGCCGGACCAACAGGCCCTGCTCGTCAGCAACAACCCGTACGACGCCCCCGCCGACCCGCTCGGCTCGGGGCGGCGGCCCCGTCTGGACCGGGGTGTCCTCGGGGTCATCGCCGTCCGTGTGGAGGGCGCGGCGCAGGCGGCCGAACTCGCCGTCCGCGGCGCCCAGTCCCCCGGTCTGAACATCCTCGCCGCACGCCGCGTCGAGGTCACCGCCGCCACCGGCACGCTCCCCGTGGCGGTCGACGGCGAGGCCCTGGTCCTGCCCACCCCCGTCGTCTGCACCCTGCGGCCGCACGCCCTGCGCGTACGCGTCCCGCGCGACCGGCCCGGGACCGTACCGCCCGCCCCGCCGCTGCGCTGGCGCCGCATCGTCGCCCTGGCCTTCGGCCCCCGAGGAGAGACCCGATGAACGAACCCACACCCGACCGGACCCCGCACACCGCCTCCCCCACCGAGGGCGAAACCCCCCGGGCAGGAGCGCCCTGGCGCACCGTCCGAGCCGTCCTGTCGGACCTGCGTGCGGTGGACGGCGCGCTGTACGCGGCGGTGGCGGCGACACCGACGCCGACCCTCGACCGGACGCTGCGCCGTCTCTCGCACACGGCCGACCACTCCAAGATCTCCCTGTCCGTCGCGGCCGCGCTCGCCCTGCTCGGCGGCCGGGCCCGCACGGCGGCGGTCGTGGGCGTCGGGGCGGTCGCCGTGGCCTCGGCCTCCGCGAACCTGCTCGGCAAGCGGCTGGTCCGCCGGGCCCGTCCGGACCGCGAGGCGGCCCGGGTCACCGTCGACCGCCACGTGCCGATGCCGACCTCGGCCTCCTTCCCGTCGGGCCACACGGCCTCGGCGGTCGCCTTCGCCACGGCGGTGGGCGTGGTCCTCCCGCCGGCGGCGTTCCCGCTCGGGATCCTCGCGAGCGCCGTCGGCTACTCCCGCGTCCACACCGGCGTGCACTACCCCGGGGACGTCGCCGCAGGCGCCGTCCTGGGCATGGCGAGCGCCGCCGCGGCCCTGGCCGTCGCGCGCGCGACGGGCCCGGGAGCCCGGCTCGCCGCCCGCGCTTGACCCTGCCCCAGGGGCAAGGCCCACGCTCGTCACAACCGGAGGGACCGGTGGGACCGGTGGGACCGGTGGGACCGGTGGGACCGGTGGGACCGGAAGGACCGGAGCCACCGGAAGACCGGAGGGACCGGCGAGGATGGGGCCGTGACACAACTGACCATCGGGGAGTTCGCGGCCCGCTCGCGCCTTTCGCCCAAGGCACTGCGCCTGTACGACCGGCGGGGCCTGCTGACCCCGGCGCACGTCGACGAGCGGACCGGCTACCGGCGTTACGAGACGGGGCAGGTGGAGCGGGCGCGGCTGATCGCACAGCTGCGGCAGCTGGACATGCCCCTCGCCCGCATCGCGCGGCTGGTCGCCCTCATCGAGCGGTCCGGTCCGCAGGCGGCGGCGGAGGAGCTCGCCGCCTACTGGGCGGAGGTCGAGCGCGCCGTCGAGGCACGGCGCGGACTCGTCGCCCACCTCCGGGCCAGACTGTCGGGAGAGAGGTCGACGATGGACACGTACGAGATCAGGACCAGGGACGTCGGGGAGCAGACGGTGCTCACCGAACTCCGGCACGTGACGGCCGGGGAGCTGCCGTCCTGGATCCCCGAGGCGTTCGGACGGCTCGCGAAGGCCGTGACGGAGCGCTGCGGCGGTTTCGCCGGCCCGCCGTTCGTGGCGTACCACGCGGAGGTCGGCGAGGACGGCGACGGGCCCGCCGAGGTGTGCGTGCCGGTGGCCGACCCGGCGGCGGCCGCCGCGTACGCCGCCGAGGGCGGTCACGGTGCCCCCGTGAGCGTGCGGACGGAGCCCGCGCTGCGGCTCGCGTACGCCCGGCTGACCAAGGAGCAGATGGTGTATCCGCGCGTCCTCACCGCCTACGCGGCGGTGGAGGACTGGATGCGGGAGCACGGGGAGACGATCGCCGCGCCGGCCCGGGAGGTCTACACCGAGCCGGACTGGGACGGGGCCGGCCCGTCGGACGTGGTGGCCGACGTGGCGTTCCCGCTCGGGCGCGCCTGAGCGGGAACGCCACGTTCCCGCTCGGGCGCGCCTGAGCGCGGTGCCGGCGGGCGGAACACACGGGAACAAAGCACCGGGCCACGGGACTTGAACAGGGACATGACGACGACACGGTTCGACGCCCGCGCCCTTCTGGCCAAGAGCCGGCTCGGCGTCCTCGCCACCATCAAGGCCGACGGACGCCCGCAGCTCTCCCCCGTGATGCCCTACTACGACCCCGAGTCCGACACCGTCTACGTGTCGATGACCGAGGGCCGCGCCAAGACCGTGAACCTGCGGCGCGACCCCCGGGCGGCCCTTGAGGTCACCAGCGAGGACGGCTGGTCGTGGGCCACCGCCGAGGGGACCGTCACCCTGACCGGTCCGGGGACCGATCCGTACGGGCCGGAGGTGGAGGCGCTCGTGGAGTACTACCGGCTGGCCGCCGGGGAGCACCCGGACTGGGAGGAGTACCGGTCGGTGATGGTCTCCGACCGGCGGGTGCTCATGCGGATGCCCGTGGACCACGTGTACGGGGAGTCCGTGCGCTGAGCACCGCCGGGGCCGGTCGGGTCCGGCTCCCGGGTGTGGACGGGGAGTCCGTGCGCTGGACACCGCCGGGGCCGGTCCGGTCCGGCCCCGGGGGCGGCTGCGGGTCAGCCCTTGCGGACCGGGCCGAGGCGGCCGGCCGGGCGTTCCACCGGCTCGTCGCGGGCTTCGGCCCACAGCGAGCGGACATGGCCGAGGTGGCGGTGCATGCAGGCCTCGGCGGCCCGTACGTCGCCGGCGATCATCAGGTCCAGGAGCTCCAGGTGCTCCTCCGCCGAGGAGACCAGTTTGCCGGCCTCGTCGAGGCCGGTGAGGCCGTAGAGGCGGGAGCGCTTGCGCAGGTCGCCGACGGTCTCCACGAGCCGGTCGTTCCCGGCCAGCCCGAGGAGGGTGAGGTGGAAGCGGCGGTCGGCCTCCAGGTAGCCGATCAGGTTGTGCTCGCGCGCGTTGGTGACGATCTCCTCGGCGAGCGGGCGGAGCTCCTCCAGCTGTTCCGGGGTGGCCAGTTCGGTGACCCGGCCGACGGTCGGCACCTCGATCAGCATGCGCAGCTCGGTGCACTGGTCGAGCTCGCGCTCGCTGACCTCGGTGATGCGGAAGCCCTTGTTGCGGACCGGCTCGACCAGGCCCTCGCGGGCGAGGTCCAGCATCGCCTCGCGCACGGGCGTGGCCGACACGCCGAGCTCGGCGGCGAGCCCCGGCGCGGAGTAGACGCTGCCCGGCCGGAGTTCGCCCGCTATCAGGGCGGCCCGCAGGGCGTGGCCGACCTGGTCGCGGAGCCTCTCCTGGGCCTTGATGAGACTGTGCTGCTTCAGGTCACCCACGCTGATCCTCCGAGAACTCGCAGAGGGACAGCGTACAATGTCACGTTTCGCCGCTGGCTCCGCCCGCGCGGTGCGGTGACGGCACCGCCGGCGAGGGCGTCGGCGGTGACGGGAGCGCCGGCGGTGGCGGATCCACGGCCGAGGTGAGCGCCGCCCTGTGGACGGCCACCGCCACGGCCAGGTCCTCCCAGGCCATGCCCACGCTCTTGAAGAGGCGGGGCGCCGCCCCGTCCCCCGGCGGCCGGGACCGTCCCGTGACCAGGTCGGCCAGCGTGCCCGCGATGTGCCCGGGACCGATCGCGCCCTCGGCCAGCGGGACCAGCAGGTCTCCCGCCTCGCGCAGCGCCGCCGCGCGCGACTCCACCCAGACCGAGGAGCGGCGGACCAGGGCCGTGTCGGTCTCCCGGGCGCCTGGTTCGTGCGAGCCGACGGCCACCACCGTGGCGCCGGGCGCCACCAGCCGCCCGTCGAAGAGCGGGGTACGGGCCGTGGTGCAGCACACCACCAGGTCCGCGCCCGCCACGTCGCCGGCCGTTCCGGTACGGGCCTGCGGCACGCCGAGGCTCCGGGCGTGCGCGACGAGCCGCCGCCCGCGGTCCGGGTCCCGGGCGACGACCACCGCCTCGGCCACCTCGCGCACGGCCCGCACCGCCGCCAGGTGACCGTACGCCTGCGGCCCGGAGCCGAACAGCACCATGCGCAACGGCCGCTCGGCAGAGGTGAGGTGTCGGATCGCCAGGGCGGAGACGGCGGGGGTGCGCAGGGCCGTGAGCGCCGCTCCGTCGAGCAGGGCCAGGGGGCGGAGGGTCGGGCCGTCCAGGAGCAGATAGCCGCCGGTGATCCGGGGCAGCCCGGCGGCGGGGTTGCCCGGGGCCACCCCCGCGATCTTCACGCCCGCCCGCGCGCCCCAGGCGGCCGGCATCAGGAGCAGTTCGCCGGCCGGTACGGGCATCGCCGTCCGCTGCGGGCAGCGCTCCGGGTCGAGCCCTTCGCGCAGCACCTCGGCGAGCGCGTCGACGGCCCCGGCCGGCGGCAGCAGGCGCGCGACGGCCGGGGCGTCGATCCACGGCGGCCCGCCGCCGCCCCGCGTCGCCGCGGCGCTGGGGGGTTCGCCCGCGGTGCGGTGGTCCGTGGTGCGGTCCTCGGCCCGTGGCGGGGGCGGCGGCGCGGCGGGGCTCACAGCAGGAAGCCCGCCGGGAAGGGGTCGGCCGGATCGAGGAAGTACTGGGCGGTGCCGGTGATCCAGGCCCGGCCGGTGACCGTGGGCACCACGGCCGGGCGGCCCCCGACGGTGGTCTCGCCGACGAGCCGCCCGGTGAACTCCGTACCGATGAAGGACTCGTTGACGAAGTCGGTGTCGAGCGGCAGCAGTCCGCGGGCGTGCAGCTGGGCCATGCGCGCGCTGGTGCCCGTGCCGCACGGCGAGCGGTCGAACCAGCCGGGGTGGATGGCCATGGCGTGCCGCGAGCGGCGGGCGTCGGAGCCGGGGGCGGCGAGGTAGACGTGCTTCACACCGCTCTGGGCGGGGTCCTCCGGGTGGACCGGCCGGTCCGGGCCGCCGTTGACGGCGTCCATCACGGCGAGCCCGGCGGCGAGCAGGTCCTCCTTGCGGGAGCGGTCGAAGGGCAGGCCGAGCGCGTCGAGCTCCACGAAGGCGTAGAAGTTGCCGCCGTACGCGAGGTCGTAGGTGACGGTGCCGTGGCCGGGCACCTCGGCCTTGAGGTCGAGGCCGACGGAGAAGGCCGGCACGTTGGTGAGGGTGACGGCGGTGGCGGCGCCGTCCTCGACGCGTACGTCCACGCTGACGAGACCGGCCGGGGTGTCGAGGCGGACGGTGGTGACCGGTTCGGTCACCGGCACCATGCCCGTCTCGACGAGGACGGTCGCGACGCCGATGGTGCCGTGGCCGCACATGGGAAGCAGCCCGGACACCTCGATGAAGAGCACGCCGTAGTCGGCGTCGGGGCGGGTGGGCGGCTGGAGGACGGCGCCGCTCATGGCGGCGTGGCCGCGCGGCTCGTACATCAGGAGCGTACGGAGGTGGTCCAGGTGCTCGATGAAGTGCAGCCGCTTCTCGGCCATGGTGGCGCCGGGGATCACCCCGACTCCCCCGGTGATCACCCGGGTGGGCATGCCCTCGGTGTGCGAGTCGACGGCGTGGTAGACGTGACGGGTGCGCATGGGTTCCCCCCGGGTCAGTGGTGGCCGTCGGCCAGGGCCTTCTCGGTCGCGGAGCGTACGGCGCCCTCGGTGGCGCCGGTGAGCGGGAGCCGGGGCGGGCGGGTCGGGCCGCCGGGCCGTCCGGCGAGGTCCATCGACAGCTTGATGGCCTGGACGAACTCGGTCCTGGAGTCCCAGCGCAGCAGTGGGTGCAGCGACCGGTACAGCGGGAGGGCGGTGGCCACGTCCCCGGCCACGGCGGCACGGTACAGCTCGGCGCAGGAGGCGGGCAGCGCGTTGGGGTAGCCGGCGACCCAGCCCACCGCGCCGGCCAGGGCCAGTTCGAGGAGGACGTCGTCCGCGCCGATCAACAGGTCGAGCTCCGGGGCGAGTTCGGCGATCTCGTAGCCGCGGCGGACGTCGCCGCTGAACTCCTTGACCGCGACGATGCGGCCCTCGGCGTGCAGCCGGGCGAGCAGCGCGGGGGTCAGGTCGACCTTCGTGTCGATCGGGTTGTTGTACGCGACCACCGGCAGCCCGGCCGCCGCCACTTCCGCGTAGTGGGCGAGGACCGCGGCCTCGTCCGCCCGGAAGGCGTTCGGCGGCAGCAGCAGCACCGAGCCCGCGCCGGCTTCGGCGGCCTGCTCGGCCCAGCGCCGGGATTCGGCGCTGCCGTAGGCGGCGACGCCGGGCATGACCCTGGCTCCGTCGCCGGCCGCCGCGACGGCGGTGCGGACCACGCGGGCCCGCTCCTCGTCGGTGAGGGTCTGGTATTCGCCGAGCGAACCGTTGGGCACGACGCCGTCGCAGCCGTTCTCGATCAGCCAGTGGACGTGCTCGGCGTAGGCGTCGTAGTCGACCGAGAGGTCATCGCGCAAGGGGAGGGCGGTGGCGACCATGATGCCGCGCCAGGGGCGGTCGGGGGTCCAGCTGCTCATCCATGACTCCTTGGTAGGGTGTGACATTTTATTGAGGGGCGTACGACGGCCACAAGACCGCCTCGGCAAAAGATCAGTCCGTAGCCGGGGGAAGCTCCGCGAGTCGACGCAGCGGCACCGGGTACGCCAGTGGCCTGCGGTCCGGCGCCGGGCCCGCCCCGCACAGCGCCGCCACCGCCGGGCCGCACATCCGCCCCTGGCACCAGCCCATGCCGGCCCGGGTCAGCAGCTTCACCGTGCGCGCGTCCCGCGCGCCGAGCTCGTCGACCGCCTCCCGGATACGGCCGGCCGGCACCTCCTCGCAGCGGCAGACCTCCGTGTCGTCCCGCAGCCAGTCCCGCCACCCGTCGCCCGGCCGGTGCGCCGCGCCCATCGCGTCGGCGAAGGCCCGCAACCGGTCCCGGCGGCGGCGCAGCCGGGCGCCCTGGTCGGCGGCGGAGTCGGCACCCAGGGCTCCGGCGATCGAGCGGGCCGCCAGATCCCCCTCCACCAGGGCGAGTTGGGCGCCGCCGATGCCGCCGGTCTCGCCCGCCGACCAGATGCCCGGCACCGAGGTGCGCTGGTCCTCGGTCAGATCGAGGGCGACCGTGCCGTCGGCGGCCACACGGGTGGCGCAGCCGAGGGCCGTGGCGAGGGACAGTTCGGGGACCAGGCCGTGCCCGACGGCCAGGGAGTCGCACGGGATCCGGCGGCCGGAGCCGGGCACCGGGCGCCAGTCACGGTCCAGGCGGGCGACCGTCACCGCCTCCACCCGGTCCGTGCCGTGGGCCTCCACGACGGCGTGCCGGGTCAGCAGCCGCACCGGGTGACGGGCGAGGGCGGCGCCGAAGCGGGCGCCCTCGGCCAGCTTCGCCGGATTCCGCAGCAGGGTCCCGGCGCTGCGCGCGTATCCGCCGTACGCGGCCGCCTCCACCACGGCGGGGACCCGGGCGCCGGCGGCGGCCAGGGACGCCGCGACGGCCAGGAGCAGCGGTCCGCTGCCCGCGACGACGGTCCGCCGGCCCGGCAGCACCAGACCGCCCTTCAGCATGGCCTGCGCGCCGCCCGCGCCGACCACTCCGGGCAGCGTCCAGCCGGGGAACGGGAGGTGGCGTTCGTACGCGCCGGTGGCGAGCAGCACGGCGCGGGCGGTGACGGTGGTGGGCGCGGTCGTCGGGGCACCCGTCGGATCGGTGTCCTCTTCCGTGCGGGTGTGGAGCGCCCAGCCGGCCCCCTCCGGGACCACGGTCCAGACGTGGTGACCGGGCAGGTAGGTGATGCGGCGGGCGGCCTCATGGGCGCGCAGACGACGCTCGCGGGAGGTGAAGGCCCGCCAGTCGTGGTGATGCGGGGTCATATCGCGTCGCGTGGCGTGGAGTTCTGGCGCCGGGTGGCGGTAGTACTGGCCGCCGGGGCGTGCTCCGGCGTCCACGAGGGCCACCGAGAGGCCCAGGTCGGCGGCGGTGACGGCGGCGGCGAGACCGGCGGGGCCCGCGCCGACGACGGCGAGATCAGCAGCCGAGTGCGGCACGGCCGGTTCCCTCCTGGGTGGTGACGGTGTCGCCCGGCCTGGCCGGGACGAGACAGGCGCGCCGGTTGGGGCGGCCGTTGACGGTGACCAGGCAGTCGTGGCACTGGCCGATCCCGCAGAACGCGCCGCGCGGGGCGCCGCCGGCGCGGGTGGTGCGCCAGGCGAGGATGCCCGACGACCAGAGTGCGGCGGCGATGGACTGGCCGTCGTGGAAGGGGAGTTCGCGGCCGTCGAAGGTGAGGGTGCTCATGCGGGTGATCCTTCGAAGTCACGGTCCGGGCGGAAGGGCGTGGGGTCGAGGGGTGGCGGGCCGCCGGTCAGCGCGGCGGCGATGAGCGCTCCGGTGGCGGGGGCCAGGCCGATGCCCGCGCCCTCGTGGCCGCACGCGTGGAACAGGCCGGGGACGCGCGGGTCGGCGCCGATGGCCGGGAGGTGGTCCGGGAGGTAGGGGCGGAAGCCGTGGTAGGTGCGCAGGACGTCGACGTCGGCGAGGACCGGGAAGAGGGCCGTCGCCTGGGCGGCGAGGCGGCGGAGGGCTTCGAGGGAGAGGGAGCGGTCGAAGCCGACGCGTTCGCGGGTGGCACCGATGAGGACGGGGCCGGCGGGGGTGCCCTCGACGACCGCCGAGGACTGCAGCCGGGCCGAGTCGCTGGCGACGTCGGCGACGTAGTCGGCCGCGTAGACCTTGTGGCGGACCACGCGCGGCAGGGGTTCGGTGACCAGGACGAAGCCGCGGCGGGGCAGGACGGGCAGATGGGTGCCCGCGAGGGCGGCGATCCGTCCGCCCCAGGTGCCGGCCGCGTTCACGACGGCGGGGGCGAGGAGTTCACGGCGCGGGGTGCGCAGGCCGCGGACGGCTCCGGTGGGCGTGTGGAGGATCTTCGTGACCTCTTCGCCGAGGTGGGCCGGCACGCCGGCGGCCGCCAGGAGGCGGGCGGCGGCCCGGGCGGGCTGGACCTGGGCGTCCTGCGGATAGTGGAAGGCGCCGGCCATGGCGGGGTTGAGGTGGGGTTCGAGCTCGGTGAGAGCGGGGCCGGGGACCTCGGTGGCGAGGACTCCGGCGGCCCGCTGGCCCTCCGCGAAGGTGCGGAGGGCCTTGAGGGTGGTCTCGTCGGGCGCCACGACGAGACCGCCCTTGGGCTCGTACTCCATGTCCGGCGGGAGTGCGCCGGCGAGGTCGCGCCAGAGTCTCGTGGACAGCAGCGCGAGGTCGAGCTCGGGGCCCGCCCCCTTGTCGGAGACGAGCAGATTGCCTTCCCCGGCACCGGTGGTGCCGCCCGCGACGGGACCGCGGTCGACGACGGCGACGGAGAGGCCGGAGCGGGCCGCGTAGTACGCGCAGGCGGCTCCGACGACGCCGGCACCGATGATCACGGCGTCCAGGGAGTGTCTCTTGGGCACGGCAGTAATATGTCACATTCTTCAGGCGGTGCCCAGGGGTTGCCCCCTGGGCCGGTTCGTCAGCTGCGGAGCGGGCCTTCGCAGCGGTAGCTCGACGTGCCCGCCGCCTTGTCGGACCAGATCTCGATCGGCCCGAAGCTGCAGTTCATGTCGGCCAGGTTGTTCAGGCGGGCCTCGGCGGCACGGTCGAGGAGGAAGTAGTCGACCGTCTCGGACATGTCCTTGAAGTTCCGGTCGTCGCTGGTCGCGTCGGTCAGGTTCGCGGTGATCCGTCCGGTGCAGACGAAGCGCCGCTTGCCGGGGTCGCCGTTCTCGACGCAGTCCGGGTTGGTGTACGTGGCCCCGGCGAAGGCGGTCCGGACCCCCGCCACGGTGGAGTAGGTGAGCTGCTCGTTGGGCGTGAAGGTGGTGTTCGGGACGTAGAGGCGGTCGACCTGGGCGATCTGGGCGTCGAGGAAGCGGTCGTAGCCGGTCTGGAGGTTCGGGTCGGCGCTGAGGCGCTCGCGCCAGGCGTCGAAGCGGGCGACGTCGTTCGCGCGCAGGTGCCCGTACATCTCGCGGAGCAGGGAGGGGCGTTCGGTCCACAGGAACTCGAAGAAGGTGCCCGCGTAGCTGTAGAAGCGGAAGCCGTCGCCGCCGTAGGTGGCGTGCAGGATCTGGCGCACGGTCATCCGCGGGCCGCCGCCGGCGGTGTCGTTGATGATGCCGCGCACCAGGGACTTGCGGACGGCGATGCCGTCGTCGCGGGTGGCGCCGTCGAAGAACTCGGCGGTGCCCTCGTCCATGGCGGTGGTGCGGTCACGGTCGTACCAGGGGCCCTCGCCGAAGAAGCCGGGCACGGCGAAGCGGCCGTTGAGGTAGTGGACGTACTCGTGGCGGAAGAGCTCTTCCAGGGTGAGGGTCGAGTCCTGCGGGACGCGCCGCTGGTACGTGTAGAAGGTGGCGCCGTTCTCGATGTAGATGCCGCCGTTGTTCGTGTCGTACCCGGTCAGGATCGGGTGGTAGTTCTCGTAGTCGGCGCGGGAGGCGTACAGGACGATGTTCAGGACGGCGTTGGGGTCGCCGGCCAGGGGCTGTTCGGTGCCGAGCACGCGGTGGTACTGGGCCTTGACCTGCTTGCTCGCGTAGTAGAGCTGGTCGACGGTGGCCCGGTCGAGTCCGGTGCGGACCCGGATGGTGCCGTTGTCGTAGGTGTAGGTGAAGGGGAAGATGCGCTTTTCGATGTCGGCCTTGCAGACGCCGTAGGGCGCGCACGCCTCGTAGAAGTTGAGCCAGGTGACGAGCTTGGCCCAGGGCTGGCTGCCGGAGCCGAAAGCGGTCTCGACCGGGCGGAGGAGGGCGCCGAGGTCGGCGACGATCCGGCTCTCCAGGCCGGCTATCTGGCCGAAACGGCCGTATTCGGACAGGGCGTCGCGCACCACCCAGGCGTTGGCGGTGTCCTTCAGGTGGGTGTGGCCGGCGAATGCCTTGAAGGCGGACCGGTAGGCGGAGTCGGCCTTCACGGCGCTGTGGAAGGCGGTGTCCTGGTTGCCGGGATAGACGCCCAGGTAGTTGACGGAGAGCGCGGCGAGCGCGGCACCGGCCCAGGTGGGGTCCTGGTGGGTCGCGGGGTGCGCGGCGTCCATGGTGGCGAGGACCTTGACGATCAGGCCGAGCTGGTGCTGGCGCAGGCCGGGGGCGCTGCCGATGTAGAGGGCCTCGCGCAGGGTGCGGGCGTTCGAGGCGGTGACGTCGAAGGTGCGTGCGGCGTTGCCGAAGTCGGCGATGGCCCGGCGGATCGCGTCGACGGTGGGCGCGTCGGTGATGTCGATCTCGGTGCGGGAGAAGTCGTGGTAGGCGACCGCGTGGAGGTAGGTGAACATCTCCTCCAGGTGGGAGGAGTTGCGGCCGTCGTGGGCCGGGGCGAGGGACGAGATCCGGCGGGCGACGGCCTGCACGTGGGCGTCGGACATGACGGGTGCCAGGCGGGCGTCCCAGGTCCAGATCAGGTCGCGCAGACAGCCGTCGGCGGTGACGGCCGGGTCGGCGAGGAAGTCGGCGAGGCGCTCGGGGGCGAGGGTGGTGAGGCCGTCCAGGGTGCAGGGGACACCGGCCGCGAGGACGGGGGCTTCGGCGGTACGGGCCGCCTGGGACGGGTCCTTGGCGTGGGCGTCCTTGGCGGGGCCGGGGACGCGGGCGGCGGCGCCGGTGCCGCCGGGGGCCGGGGCCGGGGCGGGCTTGTGGGGCCGGGCGTTCGCCAGGTGGTCGACCTCGTCGAAGGGGTTGGCGGCGGTGGCGGCCACGGGGGCGAAGGTGGCGGGCACTTGTGCGGGCCGCTCGACGGCCTGGGTCGCGGCCTGTCCGGCGGTGGCGACGAGGGTCACCGCGACGGCGGTGGCGAGAAGGGAGGTACGCACGACTCTGCGCTGGGACACCTGGGCTCCTGGTCGGGGAGTAGTGGGGGATGTGGTGATGCGCACGGCGAACTCCCCCGGCTCACGGGAGAGTTGGCGGTCCCGGCCGCCGCGCCGTGAGCTGTAACATAGTAATGTGAAATTGCACTGACAAGGTCTGTGCACCCCTCAGTTCCGCCGCGTTCACCAGGCGTCCACGGGATTCCGCTCCGGTGCCGGGACCGGACGGGCCTGCCCCGCGGTCCCGGCACCGGCGGCGGTTCTGCGTCAGCCGTACATCGCCACGCGCTGGAAGGCGGCGAGCGCGTCGTCGATGGGATGGGGCTGCGGCCGGCCGGAGGCGTCGAGCCTGTTCCACCTCTGGAGGTTCACCGCCAGGGCCAACTGCCGTTCGCCGTCGGCACGGATCACGGCCAGCGCGCCACCGCCCCACACCGTGCCGCCATGTCCCCAGAAGACGTCCTGACCGGGAGCCGTCAGGGGATGCAGACCGAGGCCGTAGTCGATGATCCTCCCCTCCTGCGAGACGACCGGGACGGTGCGCCGCATCTGCGCCAGTGACGACGGGCTGATGATCTCGCCGGCCAGCAGCAGGCCGTAGAACCGGTTGAGGTCCGCGACGGTCGATATCAGCGAGGCCGACGGGCCCACCCATGACATGTCGTAGACGCTGTAGTCGCGCGGCGGGTCGATCATGCCGAACCACGCCTCGTAGAGCTGGGAGTGCGGCCCGTCCACGCACGGCCCGTCGGGCAGTTCGGTGTCCCGGAGCCCGGCGCGCTCGATGACGTTCCGGGTGATGTACCGCTCGGCCGTAGTGCCGGTCACCTGTCCCAGGAGTTCCACGAGGAGCAGGTAATTGGTGTTGGAGTACAGCCCCGGAGTGCCGCCCGGGGCTCCGACGGCGGGTGCGGCGACCCCCATCCCGATCAGTTCGACGTGGTCGAACCGCGTGAACCGGTGGTCGTCCAGGCTGTCGGGCCGGGTGTCCGCGAGGGCGGGGAACGCCTTGAGGGAGGGATAGGCGTACGGGAGGTACTCGGCGAGGCCGCTGGTGTGCTGGAGCAGCATCCGGACCGTGATCGCGTCACCGCGCGCTCCGGGGACCAGCTTCGGGAGGTAGCGGCCGATCGGCGCGTCCAGACCGATCTCGCCGCTCTCGACCTGCTGGAGCACGGCGGCCGCGGTGAAGGTCTTGGTGATGCTGCCGACGCGGTGCCGCATGCCGGCGGTGACGGGACGGCCGGTGGCCACATCGGCGACCCCGGCGGCGCCGCGCCACACATGGTCCCCGTCGCGCACCTCGGCGAACAGGCCGGGCATCCCGGCGCGGTGGACGTTCTCGAGGGCGGCGTCCAGCGCCGCCGGGTCCAATGGGTTCCTCACGTCATGCGTCCTTCCACGTCACGCCGGGGTGGGCTCCGCATCGCTCGCCCGCCCCGGGGCGACAGGGCACGAGGGGCACGCCGGCCCGCCCGGCATGCTCATGCCCTCATTATGCACGCGGCGCGTGCAACACCAAGTGCACCGGTAGACTGAACACCCGGCGAGAGGAGTGGGATGGCAGGCCGCAGGCGTTGGTCGACCGAAGAGATCCTGGACGCGGCGACGGAGCTGCTGCGCACGAGCGACGCGGACTCGTTCAGCGTGCGGAAGCTCGCCGCTGCCCTCGGGACCGACTCCTCCAGCCTCTACCGGCACTTCCGCAGCAAGACCGAACTGTTGCGGGCGGTCGCCGACCGGATCCTGGTGGCCGCGATGGACGGCTACCGCGCCGAGGGCGACTGGAAGCGGCGCATCACCGCGCTGGCCCTGCACGCACGGGAGGCCTTCGCGCGGCAGCCGCAGGTCGCCACGGTCTGGGGACGCTACGGAGCGAGCGGCACCGGTTCCCGGCTGGTCATGGAAGAGGCGCTCCAGGCCCTGCGCGCGTCGGGACTGCCCGACGAGGAGATCCCGGCGTGCTACCACCGGCTCGCGGTCCTCCTCGTCGGACTGATCGCCTCCGAGGCCGGAGTCAGCACCGTCGCCCCGGAAGAGCACGAGCAGGGCATGGAACTGTTCCGCGTCGCGGTGCTGGGCGCCGACCCCGAACGCTTCCCGGCCCTGGCCCACTTCGCCCGCGACATCCGCCCCCTCGGCGCGGATCGCCGCGCCGCCTTCGAGGACATCCTCGCCGCCCACCTCGCCGGCATCGAGGCCGCGATCCCCCCGGGCCGGCCGGCCGGTTCGTGAGCGTCGGTTCCGTCGGGCACGCCCCGTCGCCGTAACGGCGCGGGGCGGGGGCCCGGCGGATACCCTGGCGCCGGACCCGAGGAGGAAGCATGGCGCGGATGCCGTCGGCCGAGCGGCGCCGGCAGTTGGTGGAGGCGGCGGTCCGGGTGATGGCCAGGGACGGGGTGGCGCGGACGACGACCCGGTCGGTGTGCGCCGAGGCCGGGGTGTCGCTGAGCGTCTTCCACTACTGCTTCGACTCCAAGCAGGCACTCCTGGAAGCCGCCATCGAGACCATCACCGGCAGCTACGTGGCGCGGGTGATGTCGGCGGTCGAGCCGCGGGCGACGCTGCGCGAGACGGTCCGGGCCGCGCTCGGGACGTACTGGGACCATGTGACGGACCGTCCGGCCGAGCACATGCTGACCTACGAGCTCACCCAGTACGCGCTGCGCGAGGAGGGCTTCGAGCATCTGGCGCGGGCGCAGTACGAGCAGTACGTGGCGTCGGCGACCGCCCTGGTCGAGCAGGTGTGCGCGGTGCGCGGGGTGACGCCGAGGGTGCCGGTGGAGCTGCTCGCCCGGGTGCTCGCGGCGACCATCGACGGGCTGACCCTCCAGTACCTGGTGCTGGGCGACGAGCGGGCCGCGGCGGACCTGCTCGATGTGACGGCCGACCAGCTGGTGGCGCTCATCGAGGGCTGACCGGCCGTCAACAGGTCATCTGACCCGGACTCTTGACTCGCTCGGGGATCCTCGCGATCCTCGCCCCGAGCCGCTGTTACCGCGAGAAACCCCCACGGGACGGCTCACAGCCCGGTATCCCCCATGACCGAAGGCGTGGCTGACCACATGAAACGACCATCTACGCGCGGGGCGGGCGGCCGGTTCGCCCTCGTGTCCCTGTTCATCGCCCTGGCCACCGTCGTCTTCGGCGCGGGGCCGGTCCCCGCCGCCGACGCCGGCGCGAACTGGTGGGAGCCCGCCGCACGGCCGGCACCCGACTCGCAGATCAACGTCACGGGCGCCCCCTTCACGGGGACGGACGCCGACGGCAAGGTGCGCGGCTTCGTCGACGCGCACAACCACCTGATGTCCAACGAGGGCTTCGGCGGCCGCATGATCTGCGGCAGCACCTTCTCGGAGGCGGGCGTCGCCGACGCGCTCAAGGACTGTCCCGAGCACTACCCGGACGGCTCGGGGGCCATCTTCGAGCATCTGACGGGAGGCGACGACGGCCACCACGACCCGGTCGGCTGGCCGACCTTCAAGGACTGGCCCGCCCATGACTCGCTGAGCCACCAGCAGAACTACTACGCCTGGGTGGAGCGGGCCTGGCGCGGCGGCCAGCGGGTCCTGGTGAACGACCTCGTGACCAACGGCCTGATCTGCTCGCTGCTGCCGAGGGACCGCGGCTGCGACGAGATGGACGCCATCCGCCTGGAGGCGCGCAAGACCTACGAGCTGCAGGACTACGTCGACCGCATGTGGGGCGGCCCCGGCAAGGGCTGGTTCCGCATCGTGACCGACGCGGCGCAGGCCCGCTCGGTGATCGAGCAGGGCAAGCTCGCGGTGGTCCTGGGCGTCGAGACCTCGGAGCCGTTCGGCTGCAAGCAGATCCTCGACGTCGCCCAGTGCGACCGGACGGACATCGACAAGGGCCTGGACGAGCTGTACGCGCTCGGCGTGCGCAGCATGTTCCTGTGCCACAAGTTCGACAACGCGCTGTGCGGGGTGCGCTTCGACAGCGGCACCACGGGCGTGGCGGTCAACATCGGCCAGTTCCTGTCCACGGGCACCTTCTGGACGACGGAGAAGTGCGCGGGGCCGCAGACCGACAACCCGATCGGCCTGACGGCACCGCCCGCGATGGCGGCGAAGCTCCCGGCCGGGGTGAGCGTCCCCTCGTACGCCTCCGACGCCCGCTGCAACACGCGCGGGCTGACCCGGCTCGGGGAGTACGCCCTGAAGGGCATGATGCAGCGCGGCATGATGCTGGAGCTGGACCACATGAGCGTCAAGGCGGCCGGCCGGGCCCTGGACATCCTGGAGGCCGAGGAGTATCCGGGCGTGCTGTCCACCCACAGCTGGATGGACCTGGACTGGACGGAACGGGTCTATCGCCTCGGCGGCTTCGTCGCCCCGTACATGCACGGCGCCCAGGGCTTCATCGGCGAGGCCGCCCAGAAGGCGGAGCTGCGCAGGAAGTACGGGGTCGGGCTCGGCTACGGCACCGACATGAACGGGGTCGGCGGCTGGCCGGGTCCGGTCGGCGCCGGGGCCCCCAACGCGGTGAAGTACCCCTTCCGCAGCTTCGACGGCGGCTCGGTCCTGGACCGCCAGGTGACGGGTCAGCGCACCTGGGACCTCAACACCGACGGCGCCGCGCACAACGGTCTCGTACCGGACTGGATCGAGCAGATCCGGCTCACGCCCGGCGGCCCGGCCGTCGTGGAGGAGCTGGCGCGGGGCGCGGAGTCGTACCTGACCACGTGGAAGAGGACGCAGAGCCACCGGCCGGGCGTGGACCTCGCCGCCGGGAAGCCGACATCGGCCTCCACCACGCAGTGGTGGAACCCCTTCGTCGACCACTCCCCCGGGCTCGCCGTCGACGGCGACGCCGCCAGCCGCTGGGCCAGCGAGTGGTCGGACGACCAGTGGTGGCAGGTGGACCTGGGCGCGGTGCACCGGGTGGGCCGGGTGACCCTGGACTGGGAGCGGGCGTACGCGCGCGCGTACCGCATCGACGTGTCGGAGGACGGCAGGAACTGGCGCACGGCCTGGTCCACGGACTCCGGGGACGGCGGCTACGACACGGCGGAGTTCACCTCGCAGTCGGCCCGCTATCTGCGGGTCCAGGGGGTGGGGCGGGCGACCGGATGGGGTTATTCGCTCCACGAGGTGAAGGTGACGAGGTCCTGATCCCCGGCAGGGACCAGGTCCTGAACCTCTGCCGGTGAGATGACGAGGGGGCCCGCCGGACGTTCCGGCGGGCCCCTTCGTCGTGGCCGGTTCTCAGCCGGCCGCGGGTCCGGTCCAGTCGGCGGGCACGTGGGCGAGACGGACCCGCTGGGGGTGGTCGCCGACGTCCACGGTGGCCACCCGCTTCCCGGTGGCGAAGTCGATCGCGGTCACCCGGTCGGCACCGCTCTCGGACACGACGCAGGACCGGCCGTCGCCGCTGACCGTCGCCCAGTAGGGCTTGCTCACCTCGACGAGCGGGCCTTCCTGGAGGGTGGCGCGGTCGACGACGGTCGCGTAGTCGTCCATGGTGCCCGCGACGCACAGCTTGGTGCCGTCGGGGCTGATCGAGAGGCCGTGGTGGCGCGAGTCGTTGACCCAGGTGGTGCGATCGGGGTCGGTGGCCGGGTTGCCGGGGAGGTTCTTGAGGCGGGTGATGCGGTCGGTGGCGATGTCGTACTCCAGGAAGCCGTTCAGGAAGGAGACCTGGAAGTAGAGCTTCTTCTCGTCCGGGGTGAAGACGAGGGGCCGGACGGCGTCGGACAGGTCGCCGCGGCCGAAGGCGTCGAGGCGCTCGCGCATGTCGATGACGCGTACGGTGCGGAAGGTGGTCGCGTCGACGACGGTGATCTTCCGGTCGCCCTTGGTCCAGTCGAGCCAGGGCGCGTCGAGTGCGGTGGTGACCTCGCCGATCGACATGTTCCACAGCAGCCCGTCGGCGGTGAAGACGTTCTCGTGGGGCTTGTCGCCGGTCTTGAAGGAGCCGAGCTGGCGGCCGGTGACGATGTCGAGGACGTGGACGGTGTTGGCGGTGGATGCGGAGACGGCGACGCGGGTGCCGTCGGGTGAGACGGCCATGTGGTCGGATCGGTAGCCGGCCACCGGGAAGCGCCAGTTGATCCGGCCGGTGCGCAGGTCGACGGAGACGACGTCGGCGAAGCTGGGCCGGGAGACGACCATCGCCGTGCCGTCGGGGGTGGCGTACATGTCGTCGACGAACTGGTCGTGGCCCTCGCCCGGCCCGTTGCGCACGCCGAGGAAGAAGGCCAGCTTGATCGGGTCGAGGTGGATCTCGCGCAGCCGCTCCGCGCGGTCGGGGATGACGTTCACCCGTGCGACGCGGCGGAATTCGCCGCGGGCCTCGATGACATCGGCCGTGCCGTCCCAGTTGTTCCCGACGAACATCACCTCGCGCAGCCCCTCCGCGCCCTGCGGCCGGGGCGCGGCGGTGGCGCCGGTGCCGCCGAGGCCGGCGAGGAGCGCGAGGGCGGCCGCGAGGGCCACGCCGAAGCGGCGCCGTGCGCGCGGGCGGCGGGGAGGGCGGGGCAGGCGGGGAGAGGGCATGGGGGTTCCTTCTTCCGGCTCCGGACGACGACTTACCCGAGGTAACCATGGACATGCCACACCCAACAAGCCCTCGGGGACGCCCTGTTACCCTTCGGTACGACCGGCCCCCACACCTTCCGCACACCGCCTTCACACCGTCCGCGAAACGGCTGGTCGAAAGCGTGTCCCAGACCGCCCGCCCGGGCAGAATGCGGGGCGACGGGGACGGTCGCGACAGGGCGGGAGTCAAGAGATGGTCGTGGCGGAGGGGTCCGCGCCCCTGGCGCGGTGGCGCGCGCTGCGGGGGCCGAGCGGGACGGGTTCGGCGCTCCGGCGCGCCCGCTCGTTCATGATCCTGACCACCCTCCTCTACCGGGCGAGCCATCTCGTCGTCGGCGTCCTCGCCGTGGCCCAGCACCGCCCGGACCGCGCCGTGCCGTATCTGGGGCTCGCGGCCGCGCTGGGGCTGAGCATCCTGGTGTACGGGTCGGCCCTGCGGCGCGGCTGGTTCGACCCGCGCCAGGTCGGAGCGGACGTGCTGGTCACCGGGTGCGCGCTGCCCTTCGCGCTGTACGCCTGGGGCGGGGTGCGGGACACCCCGTCGATCGGCTGGGCCATGCTCCTCGGCGGCTCGGCGAGCGCCGTCGCGGCCATCGCCCTCTCCCGCCCGTACGCGCTCGCCGCCGTCGTCCTGCTCGTCGGCACCCACCTGTTCGGATACCACCTGGTGGGTGCGAGCCGGGCCGTCCTCGGCGGGCACCTCAACTCGCTGGTGTCCTCGGCCGTCATGGCCTGGGTGATGTGGTGGTACCTGCGCCGCCAGGGCCGGCTCCTCGACGAGGCGAACGCCCGCGCCCTGGCCGCCGAGGCGCAGAAGGCGCGGTACGCCGAGCGGCTCGCCCACCACCGCGCCCTGCACGACACCGTGCTCGCCACCCTGACCGCCCTCGCCGCGGGCGGCATCGACGCCAACGCCCCCGAGGTGCGGGAGCGCTGCGCCCGGGAGGCCGCCTACCTGCGCCGGCTCGTGCAGCGCGGCGCCGACGAGGAACCGGACGAGGGCATCGGGGCCGCCCTGGAGGAGGCGGTCCGCTCGGCCGAGAGCCTGCGGCTGCGGGTCACCGCGCAGTACCACGAGCTGCCCGAGGTGCCGCCGGAGGTCGCCGCCGCGTTCGCCGCCGCCACGCGCGAGGCGTTGAACAACGTACGGCGCCACGCCGGCACCGGACACGCCTATCTCACCGCCACGGGCTCCGCCGCGGGCCCGGACGGCCGGCCCGGCGCCGTCGTCACCGTCGTCGACCGGGGCCCCGGCTTCACCCCCGGCGACCGGACCTCCGGCTTCGGGCTGCGCCGCTCGGTGCACGGGCGGATGGCGGAGGTCGGCGGCCGGGCCGTCGTCGACAGCGCGCCCGGCGAGGGCGTACGGGTGGAGCTGAGATGGCCGGTCTGATCACCGTCGCCGTCGTCGACGACGACCGGATGCTCCTGGACGGCATGCGGGCCTGGCTGGGCGGGGTGCCGGAGCTGCGGCTCGTGGCGACCGCGGCCACCGTCGGAGAGCTGCTCGCGTCCGGCTCCGCCCCGCCGCCGCCGGACGTGGTCCTGCTCGACCTCGTCCTGCGGGACGGCTCCCTGCCCGCCGACAACATCCGGCGGCTGCTCGGCACCGGCAGCCGGGTCCTGGTCATCAGCACCGTCCCCGACCGGACCCGCGTCATCGAGTCGGTCCGGGCCGGCGCCGACGGCTATCTGACGAAGGACAACGACCTGCCCACCCTGGTCGCCGCCGTCAAGGACATCGCGGCGGGCCACGGCGCCCACTCCCCCGAACTCGCCTTCGCCTGCGCCCACGACACCAGCCCCACCCGGCCCCGGCTCTCGCCCCGCGAGCGGCAGATCCTGCTGGACTACGCCTCCGGCCTGACCCTCAAGTCGGCGGCCCGGCGCGCCGGCATCACGGTCCACACGGCGAAGGACTACCTCGACCGCGTCAAGGCCAAGTACCGCCAGGCCGGCCGCCCCGCGTACACGAAGATCGATCTGGCCCGCCGCGTCCACGAGGACCGTCTCGACGCGGGCTAGGACGCCTCGTGGGTCCGGCCCGGCTTCGCCCTTCGGCCCCGGCGGCCGAGGGAGTGGCGCGGGCCGCGGCGCAAGCCCCCCAAACGGGCGGCTGCATGAGGCGGGGCCGCGCCCCCTATCGTCGTGCCCGGCGCCGCGGCCGTACCCCCGTAGCCGCGGCGCCGCCAGAACTGCTCGGCGAGGGGGACGGGGAGGGGCGGCACGGGGAGTGCGGGGGTCTCCCCCGTGCCGCCCTCGAGGCCCGTGACGGCGGGGCGTTCTCTAGAGTTCACGACCATGCACATGATCAGAAGTTCACTCGGTCGCCTGGCCATCGCCGGACTGGCCGCCGTTCTCCTGGCCGCCTGCCTGGTGTGGTCACAGGCCGGACCGGCGCAGGCCGCGTACAACGACTGCCCGCCGAAGACGTTCTGCCTGTACACGGAGGCCGGTGGCCAGGGCCAGATGGTCCCGCTCGCGCCGAAGGACGGGCCCGTGCTCGACTACGGAACGGTCGAGAGCCTGAAGGACCGGACCTTCCTGTCGTTCCGCAACAACACCACCTCCTGGACGTGCCTCTACGACGACCCGGCGTACGGCGGCACCGACACCCAGGCCGTGCTGCCCGGGCACACCGGCGGCGACCTGGCCAAGGGCACCGACGGGCAGCCGAAGGTGACGGTGGCCTCGCACAAGTTCGCCCCGTCGAAGTCGCTCTGCCGGACCGGGTTCGACCGCTGCGAGGCCGGCCGGATCTGCATCTTCCAGGGCCCCAGCGGGCGTGGCGCCGGAGGCGTGGCGAGCCAGACCGAGGTCCTTCCCGACGGCGTCCTGGGCAACAGGGACTACGGCGTGACCTGGGACGACAAGCTGGTGTCCGTCGCGAACCGCTCGCACAAGGTCGCCTGCTTCTACCGGGATCCCGGATACTCCGGAACCTGGCAGGCCGGCAGCGTCGCGTACCGGGCGTTCGTCGTCCTGCCCGGCGAGGAGACGACCCTGCCCACCGACTACCAGCGGTCCGTAAGCTCCCACAAGCTCGCCGACGCGGAAGGCAAGTGCTGACCGTGAACCCCGCCACGAACTCCGCCGGCCGCTCACGCATGCGCCGCATCGCGGCCGTTCCCGTCGCCCTGGCGACACTGGCCCTGACGCAGAGCGCTGCGGTCGCCGACCCCGCCACCAACGACACCCCGTCGGTCCTGGACACCCTGACGGCCCATCACCTCACCGTGGCGGACGGCGTCAAGCGGACCACGTACTCCAGCGACTCCTCCGAGATCGTCGTCCGTGTGGCGGTCATCGACCCGGATCTGGGGGCGATATCCCTGGACAGCACGGTGGGCGCCGGGGTGAGCGTGAAGGAGTCCACCACCGCGATGCTGGCCACCGTCGGCACCACCGCGAAGGACGCGCCGTACGTCGGTGTGAACGGCGGCTACTCCGTCTCCGCCAAGGACGAGGACGACGCGACCGGAAAGAGCATCCCGGAGGAGCGGTCGGTCCCGATGGTGACCTCGGTCCAGGAGGACGTCGTGCAGGGCGCCGCCTGTCTGAAGGGGCAGAACTCCGTCGTCCTCCAGCACGGCCGACCGCACTTCACCAAGATCGCGACGACGTTGGGAATCACGTCCGACCGGAACACCCCGGACACCGCCGACGACGCCACGCGCGTGGTCGACGCCGTCAACCGGTACCCGGGCTGGATCGCGTTCTGCCCGCAGGAGGCCGGTGACCGGTCCCTCCCGTACACGACCGACGCGAACGGCAACGTCCAGCGGGTCGACCAGTACGGCAACGTCATCAAGGGCGGTCCCTACTATCAGGACTACAGCGAGATCGTCGTCTTCACCCCGGCCTACGGCCAGAAGACGCCGGAGCCCCGGCACACTCCCTTCGTGGCGGCGGACGACGCCGACGGTGTCGAGGTCGCCGTCGACGCGTCGGGCCGTGTCACAGCGGTGAAGTCCCCGCGCGGCGGAATGGACATCCCTCCGGGGGGCATGGTGCTCCAGGGCATCGGTGACGACGCCCAGACCGGGGGCGGCGCACAGTGGCTCAGGGAGCACGCCATGGTGGGCGCGAAGCTCACGTACACGCAGCGCGCCACGGACCTGGGCGTCGTCGAGGACCCGACCGACGACGTCGACCTGCCGCTCAACCCCGCGTACCCGTCGATCGACGTCGTCAACGGCACCCACGATCTGATGCGGCACGGCCGGGTCGTGGCCGAACCGACCGACAACGTCGCGAACGACCCGCGCACCGCCATCGGCGCCGACGGCTACGGACGCACCCTGCTGGTCACCGTCACCGCCAAGGACGAGGGCCTGCGCCGCGGTGTCCCGATCTACGACCTCGCGAAGATCATGGAGGACCTCGGCGCCGTCGACGCGCTCAATCTGGACGGCGGCGGGTCCACCACGTTCGTCGTCGACGGTCAGGTGAAGAACGTCCTCTCGGACGCGGGCGGGGTCGAACGGCCCGTCTACGACGCCGTGTACGCGGGACGCGGCGGCCACGGCCTGCCGGCCGGCGGCAACTGACGCCTCCCGCCTCGCGATCGCTCCGGGACCACCGCCCGGAGCGACCGCGGGCCGGCGTCGTCCACTCTGAGATCTGGCGTGGTCGGGACCGGCACGGGCCCCGCCGCGGGGACTGGCACGGGCCCCGCCGCCGAAACGCGCGGCAGCGAAGCGGGGCGGCCGGGCCGGGCGTCAGGCCGGGTACTTCAGCTCGGCGGCGGCCGCGCGAAAGGCGGCGTCGCTCGGGGTGGCGCCCGTCGGATCGGCGTTGTGGCTCATCACGTTGACGACGTACGGGTCGCCACCGGCCCCGCCGCGTACACCGTGCCGCCGCCCGCCACGAGTGCTCCCGCCGCGACGCCGGCTCCGGCCGTCGCCGCTCCTCGGATGACGGATCTGCGGTCCACGTGTCCGGTCATGTCTCTGCCCCCCCGTGTGGTGATCCTGGAACGACAGCGCATCCGATCGCCGGGGCCGTGCGTGCGCAAGATCCCACGGAGAGGGCTGAGTTGTGCGGATCTGCGCAGACTCGCCCGACAACCGGCCGATTTGTTTCCTGGGTAAAGTAATCGCCAAGACGCCCGCGCCGCCGACGGCTTCCGTCGGCATGCCCGCATCCGCCCCTGCCTGCCCCAGGAGAGCCACCGTGTCCGCTGCCCGAATGAGCCGTACCCCCCTGCCCGGAATCGGCGTCCGCTACGACCTGACCACCCGTGAGGACCGACGGATCTCGGTCGTCGCGAGGCGCGACGGAACCCGTGTGCTGAGTGCCTACCGCCGCGACGATCCCGACGAATGCTCCTTGTCGGTACGGCTGACCGCCGGGGAGTCGGAGGCCCTGATCGACGCCCTCATGCCCTCCCACCACAGCCCGAGTCTGCTCTCCACCACGGACCTCGGCCTGGTGGCCGAGCGGATCGCGCTGTCCTCCGCCTCCCACTGGAACGGCCGCCACCTCGGCGAGACCCGGATGCGCACCCGTACCGGCGTCTCGATCGTCGCCGTGCTGCGCCGCGCCGACGCCATCCCCTCCCCCGGACCCGACTTCCGCCTCGCCGGGGGCGACACGCTCATCGTCATCGGCACCCGCGAAGGGGTCGACGCCGCCGCCCTGATACTCGAAAGGGAGTGATCCATGCACTCGTCCGCCGTCTTCCTCATCGAGTTCGGTGCGATCATCCTCGGCCTGGGCCTTCTCGGCCGGATCGCCGGACGGCTGAAGTTCTCCCCCATCCCCCTCTATCTGCTCGCCGGGCTCGCCTTCGGCGAGGGCGGGCTGCTGCCGCTCGGCGCGAGCGAGGAGTTCGTCGCCATCGGCGCCGAGATCGGCGTCATCCTGCTGCTGCTCATGCTCGGCCTCGAGTACACGGCCACGGACCTGGTCACCAACCTCAGGACCCAGTACCCCGCCGGCCTGGTCGACGCCGCCCTCAACGCCCTGCCCGGCGCGGCCATGGCCCTGCTCCTCGGCTGGGGTCCGGTCGCCGCCGTGGTCCTCGCGGGCGTCACCTGGATCTCCTCCTCCGGCGTCATCGCCAAGGTGCTCGGCGACCTCGGCCGGCTCGGCAACCGGGAGACCCCGGTCGTCCTCAGCATCCTGGTCCTGGAAGACCTGGCCATGGCCGTCTACCTGCCCATCGTCACGGCGCTCCTCGCCGGCGTCGGCCTCGCCGCGGGCAGCGCCACGCTGGCCATCGCGCTCGGCGTGGCCGGCCTGGTGCTTTTCCTCGCGGTCCGCTACGGGCGGCTCATATCCCGCTTCGTCTCCAGCGACGACCCGGAGAAGCTGCTCCTCGTCGTCCTCGGCCTGACCCTGCTGGTCGCCGGGCTGGCCCAGCAGCTCCAGGTCTCGGCCGCCGTCGGCGCGTTCCTGGTCGGCATCGCCCTGTCCGGCGAGGTCGCCGAGGGCGCCCACAACCTCCTCAGTCCGCTGCGCGACCTGTTCGCCGCCGTGTTCTTCGTCTTCTTCGGGCTCCACACCGACCCCGCCAGCATCCCGCCGGTGCTGCTGCCCGCGCTCGCGCTCGCCGTCGTCACCGCCGCCACGAAGATCGCAACGGGCTACTGGGCGGCCCGGAGGTCCGGCATCTCCGTGAAGGGCCGCTGGCGCGCGGGAGGCACGCTGGTGGCACGCGGCGAGTTCTCCATCGTCATCGCCGGACTGGCCGTCACGGCGGGCATCGAGCCGTCCCTCGGACCGCTCGCCACCGCGTACGTGCTCATCCTCGTCGTCCTGGGCCCGCTCACCGCCCGCTACACCGAGCCCGTCGCCACCCGGCTGACCCGGCTGACCCGGCTGCTGCGCCGTCGCCGCCCGGCCGACGCGGTCGGCACCCCGTCCGCACCCGCCTCCGAGGAGGAGCCCGCCGTCTCCGCCGAGACGGACGCGGCGATGTCCGGATCTGCAACTCACATGACATTGCCGCCATCCCGAGGGGGTTCGTAGCGTGGGAGCACAGCCGCCGGGCCTCGGTCCGGGGCGGACCCATCGCACGATGAAGAAGGGCAGCCATGCCGACCACCACGCCTTCCACCACGACGTCGACCACTCTGCGCGAGCTCAGCGGCTTCGACCCGACCCCGGCCTCGCTGGCCGGCTCGACGCTGATCCTGGTCGACTACCAGAACACCTACACGCTGGGCGTGATGGAGCTGGCCGGCTGGGAGCCCGCGCTCGACGCGGCCGCGGACCTGCTCGCCCGGGCGCGGGCCGCGGGCGCCAAGGTCGTCCACGTCATCAACGACGGCGGCGAGGGCACCCCGTACGACATCCGTACCGAGATCGGGCAGATCCACCCCCGGGTGGCGCCGGTGGAGGGCGAGCCGGTGGTGGTCAAGACCGCGCCCGACGCGTTCGTCGGCACGGACCTCGGTGAGCACCTCGACGCGGCCGGCACGAAGGACGTCGTCGTGGCCGGGTTCATGACCCACATGTGCGTGGCGTTCACGACGGCCGGCGCCTTCCTGCGCGGCAACCGTCCCACCGTCGTCGCCGACGCCTGCGCCACCCGCCCGCTGGCCACCACGGGCGGCCACGTGTCCGCGGAGCAGCTCCACCGGGGCGCGCTGGCGACGATCGGCGACCTGTACGGGGTGGTGGTGCCGGACGCGTCGGCACTGACCTGACGGTACGGGAGGGGGGAAGGGCCCGCGGGGCGGGGGGGCGGGATGGTGCGGGTGCGGGTGCGGGTGCGAGCTCGGGTTCTCGGGGTGGGGGTTTCGGGTGCGCTTCTGGTTCGGCCGCCCTCTCTCCGAGTGTGGCCCCCTCCACCGGCCCCTCAAGGGCGCTCCTCCGTCGCGTCGCTACGCGATTCCGCTTCGCTCCACCCTTGACCGCCCGGTTCCGGGGTCCTTTACACACTCGGAGGGCGGCCGGGGGGCGTGGCCACGCGGGCAGGCCCGGGGAGCCGCTGGGCGCCGTGGGCGCCTGCGGGTTGGTGGGGGGTGCGCGGTTGTTGAGTGGGGTGCCCAATCCTGGTTCGGCGGCCAGCGGCCGTCGTTGCGCTGGGATTCAGGCCCCGCTGGTCACTGTGGGTGGGTGGAAGAGGCCCAGCGGTGTGGCCCGGTGGTGCAAAGTGGTCCCTCGCGGGCTGCCGTGTGACGGCAGTGAACTCCCGTGACGAGGGAGGCATTTCGACTGTCTCCGCAGCGGGGTTTGCACCGCCCGGCAGGGCGAAGTCGCCGAAGTCCGGTGCCCGTGTGACGTGAGGGGACTGCTGGGGCGGGAGAGGCACGCCGACCGCCCACTCGGGCGGAGTCGCGTCGCCTCGGTGGTGCTAAGTCCGTCCTCGCGGGCCGATCCGTGACGGGTGTGTCTGGTGTGACTTCAGAGGCGCACTCCCGCCCGCGAGAACGCAGTCTGCACCACGACCGGCCCTCCCCACCCACCGGGAGTGACCAGCGGGGCTTGAATCCCAGCCCAAAGGCGGCGGCCGGCCGCCGAGCCTGGATTCGGCACCCCATTCAACGACCGCGCACCCCCCACGGCGGGAAAGCGCATCCCCGGCCTCGGCCACAAACCAAGCCCCCACCCACCCAGGCGCAGGCGCAGGCGCCCACGGCGGGAATGACTCCCCCGCCTCCCCGCGTGGCCACGCCCCCCGGCCGCCCTCCGAGAGTTTTTGCGCGCCTGGATCCGCCGGGTCAAGGGTGGCCGAAGGCCATCGCGCAGCGACGCGACGAAGGAGCGCCCTTGACGCGGCGGCGGAAGGTGCGACTCTCGGAGAGAGGGCGGCCGTACCGCGCCTACTTCAGGGCGTCCACGAAGACGGACCAGGAAGCAGTGCGGAACACGAGCTTCGCACCGCCCGGAACCCTCGAGTCACGGACCGAGACGACGCCCGGGTGCCCGACTTCATGGTCGTAACCCTCCCGGATCCCCCGGAGCGTCAGTTCAAGGTGAGCGGGGAGTACGCCTCCCGATAGCCCGTGCCCGGCGGCGGCATGGCGGACGCCGTGGTCCTCCAGTCGGGCCGTTCGGACCGTACGCCGTGACGTCGTCGTGCAGCGAGTCCCCCGCCCGCACGACGAGCGGGGCCGCTGCCGTCGAAGGAGTCCTCCACCCGGGGGTGGAGGACCTCGTCGCTGAGTACGGTCACCCGCCCTCAGAGGCGGCGGAACACGGACACGACCTTGCCGAGGATCGTCGCCTCGTCGCCGGGGATCGGCTCGTAGCGCGGGTTGGCCGGGAGCAGCCAGACGTGCGGGCCGTCGTGGGAGAGGCGCTTGACGGTGGCCTCCCCGTCGAGCATCGCCGCGACGATGTCGCCGTCGTCCGCCGTGTCCTGGGCCCGCACGACCACGACGTCGCCGTCCTCGATGTGGGCGTCCCGCATCGAGTCGCCGACGACCGTCACGGCGAACAGCCGGCCCGCGCCGACGACCTGGGCGGGCAGCACGAGGGTGTCCTCGACGTGCTCCTCGGCGGTGATGGGCGCACCGGCCGCGATCCGCCCGACGAGGGGCACGGCCACGGCCCGCCGCTCCCCCTCCCCCGCCAGCGGGCCCTCGGCCCCGCCGCCGGTCGCCTCGGTGTCCGAGCCGCCGTCGGCGAGCACGTACGCGCGCGGGCGCTGGGGGTCCTGCCGCAGGACGCCCTTCTTCTCCAGGGCCCGGATCTGATGGGAGACGCTGGACGTGCTCAGGAGCCCCGCGGCCGCGGCGATCTCCCGCATCGAGGGCGGGAAGCCCTGCTGCCGCGTGTGCCGTCGGATGATGTCCAGGATCTGCTGCTGTCGCTGGGTCAGCCCGTCCCGGTTCGTCCGGGTGCCCGGCGGCCGGCCGGCACGGTTCCTGCCCATGGTCGGCCTCCGTTCTTCAGCTTCGCCGATGAGGGCACACTAACCCGGACCACCGGCATCACAGCAGGTCGGGGGTCGCGGATCGGATCACTCGAAGCGCGAGGGGTCCCCTGCGCCGCGTCGTACGACCTCGGCCCCGCCGCCCGAGAAGTCCACCACCGTCGTGGGCTCGGTGCCGCAGTCGCCCGAGTCGACGACGGCGTCGAGCACGTGGTCGAGCCGTTCCTTGATCTCCCAGCCCTGGGTCAGCGGCTCGTCCTCGTCGGGCAGGAGCAGCGTGCTCGACACCAGGGGTTCGCCCAGCTCGGCGAGGAGCGCCCGGGCGACGGGGTGGTCCGGGATCCGCACACCGACGGTCTTCTTCTTGGGGTGCATCAGCCGGCGCGGGACCTCCTTGGTGGCGGGGAGGATGAAGGTGTAGCTGCCCGGGGTCGCCGCCTTGACGGCGCGGAAGACGTCGTTGTCGACGTGCACGAACTGGCCCAGCTGGGCGAAGTTCTCGCAGACCAGGGTGAAGTGGTGCCGGTCGTCCAGGCGTCGGATGGATTTGATCCGCTCCAGGGCCTCGTGGTTGCCGATGCGGCAGCCAAGGGCGAAGCAGGAGTCGGTGGGGTACGCGATCAGGGACCCCGACCGGAGGCTGTCGACCACCGTGCCGATGGTGCGCGGCTGCGGGGACTGCGGATGGACGTCGAAGTACTTGGCCATTTTCCGACCCTACGGGATGGGCCGCGTCCGGACTCCGTGACGGCGGCGCGCTCCCCTCTTCCGGACGGGTGGATCCGGTGCGTTGACAGCGTCGCTCAGGGCTCCGGATACTGACTGATGGTTCAGTCAGTAACCGAGCCGGTCACCCGTTGCCGCATCTGGAGGCACCATGTCCGACCTCCCCACCGAGCTGGTTCCGTTCACCCCCGAGCAGCGTGGCATCGTCGAACTCTCCCGGACCTTCGCCCGCGAGGAGATCCGCCCCCGCGCCCGAGCCGTGGACGAGGCCGACGTCGAGACCCCGTGGGACCTGTGGCACAAGGCGGCCAAGGTGGGGATCACGGGCTTCATGCTCCCCGAGGAGTACGGGGGCGGCGGCTTGACCGACGTCTTCACCCAGTGCCTGGTGCAGGAGGAGCTGTGCGTCGGTGACCTCGGCATCGGAAACCTGCTCTGCTCCAACGGCTTCTTCGCCGACCCGCTGCTCGAACTCGGCACCGAGGAGCAGAAGCGGACCTGGCTGACCCCGCTGACCGGCGCCGACTCCCCGATGACGGCCCTCGCCACCACGGAACCCGGCGCCGGATCCGACGCCGCGTCCATCGTCACGACGGCGACCCGCACCGACGGCGGCTACCTCCTGAACGGCCAGAAGTCCTGGATCTCCAACGCGGGCGAGGCCGAGCAGTACGTCGTCTTCGCCAAGACCGACCCCGCCCTGCGTTCCCGGGGCGTGACCGCCTTCCTGCTCCGCAAGGACACTCCCGGGCTCGCGTTCGGCGAGCCCATGCGGAAGATGGGGCAGCGCGCGATCGTCTGCCGCGAGATCTTCCTCTCCGACGCCTTCGTGCCCGAGGAGAACCGCCTCGGCGAGGAGGGCCAGGGCTTCCAGGGCCTGATGCGCACCTTCGACATCTCACGCACCGTGCTCGGCGCGGCGGCGACCGGCGTGGCGCGGGCCGCGTACGAGTACGCCCGCGACTACGCCCGCACACGCGAGCAGTTCGGCAAGCCGATCGTCGAGCACCAGGCCGTCGCCTTCCGGCTCGCCGACATGCGCACCCGTATCGAGCAGGCCCGCCTGATGACCTGGCGCGCGGCAAAGCGCCTCGACGCCGGCCTGACCGCCACGACCGAGGCCGCCATGGCCAAGCTGACGGCGTCGGAGACGGCCGCGTACTGCACATGGGCGGCGGTGCAGACGCTCGGCGGCTGGGGCTACTCCCGCGAGTTCCCGGTGGAACAGTGGATGCGGGACGCCAAGCTGGAGGAGATCGAGGAGGGCACCTCGGACATCATGCGGCTCGTCATCGCGCGGGGGCTGTGATGAGCGGCCCCGTGGCGGACCGCACGGATGACGGCACCGGTACGGAGGACTGGAGCGACGCGGACGGCCGGCCGGGCCGCAGCCTCAGCGGGAGCCTCAGCGGGGGCGAGGCGGTCGTGCGGGCGCTCGCCGCGCACGGGGTCACCGACGCGTTCGGGATCCCCGGGACGCACAACCTGGAGATCTACCGCCATCTCGGTCCGTACGGCATCCGCCATGTGACGACCCGTCACGAGCAGGGAGCCGGCTACGCCGCCGACGGGTACGCCCGGGTGTCCGGGCGGCCCGGGGTGGCGATCACCACGACCGGGCCCGCGCTGCTGAACATCGCGGCGGCGGTGGGCCAGGCGTACTCCGACAGCGTGCCGCTGCTGGTCGTCTCACCCGGCATGCCGCTGCGGCACCCCCGGCAGTCCACCGGCCTCCTGCACGAGACGCGCAGCCAGACGGAGGCCCTGCGCGGGGTCGCCGCCTTCAGCCATCGGGTGGGGTCGGTGGCCGAGATCGGGGCGGCGGTGGCGCGGGCGTTCACCCTCTTCCGTACGGGACGGCCCCGGCCCGCCCACATCGAGGTGCCGCTGGACCTGCTGGAAGCGGTGGAGCCGCTCGGCCCGGCCCGGCTGGCGCCGCCCGCCGGGCCGCCGGCACCGGATCGCGCCGCGCTCGCGGCGGCGGTCGCCGCCCTGCGCGGGGCCCGCCGTCCCGCGCTCGTGCTCGGCGGCGGCGCGCGGTCGGCCGCGCCTGAGTGCCGGGCGCTCGCCGAGGCGCTGGGCGCGCCCGTGGTCACCACGGCCAACGGCAAGGGAATCGTGGACGAACGCCACCCCTTGTCGGTGGGCGTGGCGCTGCACAGTCCGGCCGTACGGAAGTGGCTGGCGGACCGCGATGTCATCCTCGCCGTCGGCACGGAACTGGCCGAGTCGGACATCTGGAGCACGCTGCCGCCCCTGCCCGGCACGCTGATACGGGTGGACGTCGACCCGGCCCAGATGTACGCGGGGCTCCCGGCGGACGTCCCGCTGGTCGGTGACGCGCCGGTGGTGCTTCGCGCGCTGCTGGCCGCGCACCGGGAAGGGGACCCGGAAGGGGGCCGGGCTTCCGGGACCGTCACGACCGGAGCCGTACCGGCCGAAACCGCCGGAGCGGGAGCGGTACCGGCCGCAACCGCCACGACCGTCGCCGGAACCGCCGGAGCGGGAGCCGTACCCGCCGGGACCGCCACGACCGCCGCCGTACCCGCCGGGGACGAGGACCGCACCGGCCTCGGCCCCCTCGTCGCCGCCCTGCGCACCGCCCGCGACGACGAGACGCGCGCCCGGGACGCACGCTGGCTGCCGTATCTACGGGCGATGCGCCGGGTCCTCGCCGAGGACGCGGTCATCACCTCCGACAGCGCCCAGTGCTGCTACTACGGCGCACTCCCCCACCTGCCGATCGGGCCCGAGGGCCGCTATCTGCATCCCACCGGCTTCGGCACCCTCGGCTTCGCCCTGCCGGCCGCGATCGGCGCGAAGACGGCGTGCCCCGGGCGTCAGGTCGTGGCTCTGAGCGGCGACGGCGGGCTGCAGTTCTCGGTGCAGGAGCTCGCCACCGCCGCGCAGACGGGCCTTCCGCTGCCCGTCGTGGTCTTCGACAACGGCGGGTACGGCGAGATCCGCGAGGAGATGGCGGCCCGCGGGGACGCGCCCACGGCCGTCGACCTGCCCGCGGTCGACCTGCCCGCGCTGGCGCGCGCGTACGGCGGGCGGGGCACGACCGTCCACTCCCCCGGGGAACTCGCCGCCGCGCTGGCCGAGGCGCTGACCACCCCCGGACCCACCATCGTCACCGTCCCCGAGGAGAACTCCCGATGACGACCCCCGAGCACGCCCGGCCCCTCTCGCCCGTTTCCCCTCCCCTGGTCTCGGTCACCTGGACGGACCATGTCACCGGCCGCCAGGGGCACCTGGTGATCGACCGGCTCGTGCGCGGCGTGTCCAGCGGAGGGCTGCGGATGCGGGCCGGCTGCACCCTCGACGAGGTCGCGGGACTGGCCCGCGGCATGACGATGAAGGAGGCCCTCCACTACGACCCGGAGGGCCGGTACATCCCGCTCGGCGGGGCCAAGGGCGGCATCGACTGCGATCCGCGCGACCCCGAGGCGTACGGCGTGCTCGTCCGCTACCTGCGCGCGCTGCGCCCGTACGTGGAACGCTTCTGGACCACCGGCGAGGACCTCGGTCTCACCCAGGACCTGGTCGACCGGGCGGCCGCGGAGGCCGGTCTCGTCTCCTCCATCCAGGCGGTCTATCCGCTGCTCGACGACGAGGCCGCGGCCCGCCGCCGGCTCGCGGACGCGTTCGCCGTCGAGGTGGACGGCATCGGGCTCGACGAACTCGCGGGCGGCTGCGGTGTCGCCGAGTCCGTCCTGACGGCCCTGGACCGGGCCGGCGTCCCGTACGCGGGGACGCGGGTGGCGGTGCAGGGCTTCGGGACGATGGGCGGGGCGACGGCCCGGTTCCTGGCCCGCGCCGGTCTGGTCGTCGTCGCGGTCGCCGACGTCAAGGGCACGATCGCCCATCCGGAGGGCCTGGACGTCGAGGCGCTGCTTGCCGCCCGTGACGCGTACGGCACGGTGGAACGTACGGCCCTGCGGGCGGAGGACCGCGAACTGCCCGGCGACGCCTGGCTGTCGGTGGACGCCGACGTGCTGGTCCCGGCGGCCGTCTCGTACGCGATCGACTCGGCCAACCAGGGTGCGATCAGGGCTCGTTGGATCGTCGAGGCGGCCAACATGCCGATGCTCCCGGACGCGGAGGACCTGCTGGCCGCGCGCGGCATCACCGTCCTGCCGGACGTCGTGGTCAACTCCGCCACCAACGCGTGGTGGTGGTGGACCCTGTTCGGCGACATCGGCGCCGACGCCGACGAGGCCTTCGCGCACATCCGACGCGCCATGCGGGCCTTGGTGGGGCAGGTCCTGGACCGGGCCGAGCGGGACGGGATCACGCCGAGGGCCGCGGCGCACGGCGTCGTCGCCGACCGGCTGCCGGTGATCGCCGAGCGCTTCGGCTGGTACGCATGAGCGGCCACATGGGCCCGGCGGGTCCCCACGACGGTCCGAGGAGTCCTCACGTGGCCCCAGCGGGGCCCTACGACGGCCCGACGAGTCCCCACGCCGGCCCAGCGGGTCCCGTCGGCCCGGCGAGTCCCCACACCCGCCCGGCGGGCAGCCGCCCCGGCCCGCTGGGCAGCCGCCCCGACCGGGCGGGCAGCCCCTCCGACCCGCCGGGCAGTCTCTTCGACCCGCGTTCGGTCGCCGTCGTCGGGGCCTCCGCCAACCCGGCCAAGTGGGGCTACTGGCTGGCCTCAGGGGCGCTCGCCGGGCGGTCCCGGCGCACGGTCCACCTGGTCAACCAGCGCGGCGGCCGCCTCGACGGCGTGCCCTTCCTGCCGGACCTCGGCTCCCTGCCGACCGTCCCGGAGCACGTCGTGGTGGCGGTGCCGCCGCGGCAGGTGCGGTCCGTGGTCGTCGAGGGACTCGCGGCGGGGGCCCGCTGCTTCACCGTGATCACGTCGTCGGGCGGGTCCGCGTCCGCGGAGGAGCGGGAACTGGCCGACCTGGTCACCGCGCACGGCGGGCGGCTGCTCGGCCCCAACTGCATGGGCGTCGTCGACACCACCACCCAACTGCGGCTCAGCTGGGGGGACTTTCCGGCCGGGTCGGTCGGTCTGGTCTCGCAGAGCGGCAACCTCGCCCTGGAGATAGGCCGGCTGCTCGCGCGGGCCGGGCAGGGCTTCTCCCGGTTCGTGTCGCTGGGCAACCAGCGTGACATCGACGCGGCCGACGCGCTCGCCTCGCTCGTCGCGCACGAGGCGACCCGGGTCGTCGCCGCGTACGTGGAGGACTTCCGCGACGGACGGCGCCTGGCCCGCGTCCTGGCCGCGGCGCACGCGGCCGGCAAGCCGGTCCTCCTCCTCACCCTCGGCCGCAGCGACGCCTCCGGGCGCGCCGCGGCCTCCCACACGGGTGCCCTGGTGAGCGCCCGGTCGGTGGTGGCGGCGGTGTGCCGCGACACGGGCGCGGCACTGCTGGACTCGGCCGGGGAACTCGTCGACACGGCGGTGCTGTTGGCCGCCACGGGGGGCCGGCTCCGTACCGTAACCGGCCGGCCGCCGGTCGGCGCCGCGGACGCCGAAGCAACGCACGACGGCGGCCTCGTGGCCCCGCTCCGCGTCGCCGTCGTGGGCGACAGCGGCGGGCAGGGGGCCCTGGCGGCGGACGCGCTCGCCGTACGGGGGCTGGACGTGCCGGTGCTCGGCAAGGCCACCCGGGCCGCCGTGACCGCGTACCTGCCGGGTGACGGCGGATGTGGGAACCCCGTCGACCTCGCGGGCGCCGGGGAGGCCGACCTGCGCACCTACGCGAGGGTCACGCGGGCGCTGCTCGACGGCGGGGACACCGATGTCACGCTGCTGACCGGGTACTTCGGTGACTACGCCGGCGCGACCCCCGGCCTGGCCGAACAGGAGTGCGCGGTGGCACGGGAGCTGGGCGAGGCCGCGCGGACGGCGGGCCGGCCGCTCGTGGTGCACACCATGGCCCGTGACACTCCGGCGCTCGCGGTGCTGCGCGAGCAGGGCGTGCCGGTCTACGAGCGGATCGAGCAGGCGGCGACGGCGCTGGCGCACGCGGCCCGCCTGGAGCGGACGGTGCCGTGGGATCCGGCGGAGGGCACAGGGGTGACGCCGCCGCTTCCGGCCGCCACAGGCGTCCGGCCCGTCACGCACGTCGGGCCCGTCGCGCCGGTTGCGCCGGTTGCGCCGGTCGCGCGGGCTGCGCCGGTCCCGCCCCTCCCGCCCGTCACGGACATCACCCCCGTCGCGGACATCACGCTCGTCACTGCCGTCACACCCATCGCGCCCATCGCGCCCGTCCCGTCCATCACCCCCGTGACCCCGGTTACGCCCCTCCCGCCCGTCACGGACGGTACGTACGAGAGCGTCCGCGCGCTCCTCGGCTCGTACGGACTCGCCTTCCCCGCCGCCGCGTTCGTCACGGACGCCGACGAGGCCGTCGCGGCGGCCCGTCGCAGCAGCGGCTATCCGCTGGTCCTCAAGGCGATGGGGCTGGCCCACAAGACGGAGGCGGGCGGTGTCGCCCTGGGCATCGGCGACGAGGCCGGGCTGCGGGCCGCGTTCGCCCGGATGCGGGCCGCGACCGGCGCCGGCCGTTTCGCGGTCGAGGCGATGGCCGTCCACCCGCACGCGGTCGAGCTCATCGCCGGAGTGCGCCACGACCCGGCGTTCGGGCCCGTCGCCATGGTCGGCCTCGGCGGGGTCACCGCCGAACTGCACGCCGACACCGCCCTCGCCCTCGCCCCTCTCACCCCGCGCCGCACCCGTGAGCTGCTGCTCTCCCTGCGCCACGCGCCGCTGCTCACCGGCTGGCGGGGCGCGCCCGCGGTCGATCTGGACGCCGCCGCGGACGCGCTGTGCGCGGTGGCGCGGGCGGCGGTCGAGCATCCGGAGCTCGCCGAGCTCGAAGTGAATCCCCTGCTGGTCCACCCGGGCGGCGCCGTCGCCCTTGACGCCCATGGAGTGATGGCATGACGGGTTTCGACGGCCGTACGTACATCGTGACCGGTGGTGGCAGCGGTATCGGCCGGGCGATCGCGCTCGCCCTCGCCGGGGCCGGCGCGCGGGTCGCCGTGGCGGGCCGCGACCGCGGGCGGCTCGACGGGACCGTCGCGCTGGCTGCCGAGGCCGAGGCGGCCCGGACGGGCGAGGACCGGAGCGGGGGCGCAGGCGGGGCCCGGGTCGGGAGCGGAGGCTGCGGTGAGGTGTTCGCGGTGCCGACGGACGTGCGGGATCCGGAGGCGGTGGACGCGCTGGTGGCGGCCACGGTCGAACGGTTCGGCGGGGTCGACGGCCTGGTGAACAACGCGGCCGGCAACTTCGTGGTGCCGGGCATCGACCTCTCGCCGGGCGGCTGGCGCGCGGTCGTCGACATCGTCCTCAACGGCTCGTACTACTGCACCCGCGCGGTCGCCCGCAGGCTGCGCGAGCAGGGCACGGGCGGGTCGATCCTCTCCGTGATCGCCACCTACGCCTGGCACGGCCACCCGGGCACCGTCCACTCGGCCGCCGCGAAGGCCGGCGTGCTGGCCATGACGCGGACGCTCGCCGTGGAACTCGCGCCGCTCGGCATCCGGCTGAACTGCGTCGCCCCGGGCCCCACCGAGACGGCCGGCGCGGGCGCGGCCCTGTGGGCGACGCCCGAAGCACGGGCGGAGGTGCTGGCCACGGTCCCGGCCGGCCGTTTCGCCACCCCGGCGGAGATCGCCGAGGCGTCGCTGTTCCTGCTGGGCGACGGCGCCTCGTATCTGACGGGCGAGTGCCTGACCGTGGACGGCGGCCAGTGGCTGGGCAAGCAGGTGTACGGGCGTGCGGCCGGCCAAGCGGTGCCGATGCCCTGACGTGTGCGTGCGCGAGGGGGCGGCCCGGGTGGGCCGCCCCCTCGTTCCGTACGTGGGTCCGCGTCAGCGTTCCGTCCTGCGGGTCTTGGCACCGAGGGCGTAGAAGACGAGGCCGATGACCGCGATGAGCATCAGCGGGACCACCTGGCTGAGGGTGTACGCGGTGCGCTGGCCGGCGAAGGCGGCGGGGAGCGAGTCGGCGGGTGAGCCGTCGGTGCCGAACCAGCCGACGCCGAAGCCCGGCCAGATGAGGACGACCACGGTGAAGGCGACGAGGCCGGTCGCGAGGACGGTGACCGTCCAGGCGCCGAGGCGTCCGCCGGGGACGGTGTAGGGGCGGGGCGTGTCGGGGTACTTGCGGCGCAGCACGAGGAGGCTGGGGAAGGTGATGACGTACGAGATGAAGGTCGTGCAGATCGTCAGGCCGAGGCCCGCGGCGAAGTACTTCTCGCCGTCGCCCTCGGTGAGGTTGAGCGCGACGACGAGGAGGACGGACGCGAGCACCGCGGACAGCAGGTTCACCCGCACCGGTGTGCCGTGCTTCTCGGAGATGGTGCCGAGCCAGGCGGGGCCGGCGCCGTCGGCGCAGGCCACGGCCTGGGCGCGGTGCGCGCCCATCGCCCAGGTCACGCCGGAGGTGAGCAGGCCGATGATGAGCCCGGCGGCGGCGATGCCGCCGAAGACCGCGCCCGCCCCGGTGAGGGTGACGGTGCCGTCGGCGGCGATGGAGCCCCCGTAGACGGTGAACACGGCCTTGCAGGCGTCGATGAAGCCGCCGAGGCTGCCGATCCGCTCGCTGGGCAGAACGAAGAGGATGCCGAGGATCGGGCCGCCGTAGAGGACGAGCGAGGCGAGGCCGGAGCGGAGGATGGAGAGCGGGATGTCACGGCGCGGGTTGCGCATCTCCTCGGCGGCGGAGCTGGGCAGTTCGAAGCCGACGTAGTTGAAGATGAGGACGGGGACGAGGGCGACGAAGCCGACGTAGGTGGGAGCGAACTCGCTCGCGGGCAGGGTGTGGACACCGTTCTGGACGGCGTAGACGACGACCGAGACGAGGAAGAAGCCGAGGAGCACGATACGGGCCAGGGCCCCGGCGATCGGCACCCACTTGCCGACCCGGACGGACTGGACGACGGCGAGGGCGCCGCCCCAGATGAAGACGAGTCCGGCGGCGTACTTCCACAGTCCGGGCAACGGGGTGAAGAACTGCTCCCAGGTGGTGAGGGCGATGATGCAGAGACTGCCGCCGACCCACACCGGGTTGGAGATCCAGTAGAGGATCTGGTTGAGGCCCGCGGTGAGCCGGCCGAAGGCGAGCCGGGTCCATACGTACGGGCCGCCCTGGACGGGGAAGGCGGAGCCGAGTTCGGCGACCAGGAGTCCGTACGGGAGGAAGAACAGCAGCGCGAGGACGGCCATCCAGGTCAGGCCCTCGGGGCCCTGGGCGGCGACCGAGCCGATGGTGTCGAGGCCGACGAGGGTGCAGATGAGGAACAGCAGGACGTCGAAGCGGCGCAGCTCCTTGCGGAGCCTGCCGCGCTGTTCGGTCCAGCCCTCGGAGAGGTCGGGCGTTGCGGCGCTGGCGGGGGTGGTGAGGGGAGCGGAGGTTTCGGGAGTGGCGGGGGTGTGGCTCACGAGGCGGACTCCTACGGCGGCACGGTGACACGGTGACACGGGGGACTCGTACGGGAGCGGCATGACATGAGGGGACGGCTCGGGACGCGGGGGGCTTGTGACGGGACAGCCTTCTGCCGGGACAGCCTGGGACTGTACGGCCTTGTGACTGGACGGCCTTGTGACTGCTCAGCCTTTGTGACTGCACAGCCTTGTGACCGAACGACCTCTTGACTGCTCAGCCCCTTTTGACTGAACAGCCAGTCAGTAGCCAGCACTGTGAGCCCGGCCACACGGCACTGTCAAGAGCTGTGTAGGGTGCGGGTGTGGCCAGAGTGCGGTTGAGCGTGGAGGAACGGCGCGCGGAGATCCTGCGCGTCGCCGTCGAGCAGATCGAGGCCCGCGGCGTCGGCAACGTGCGCATCGCGGACGTCGCGTCGGCGCTCGGCGTCAGCAGCTCGCTGGTGCTCTACCACTTCTCCACCAAGGAACTCCTCGTCGCCGAGGCCTTCGCCCACGCCGCCGCGGGCGACCTCGCGCACCTGCGCGAGATCCTCGGCAAGCCGCGGACGAGCGCCGTCCGGCGGCTGCGCTCCGCGGTGAGGTGGTACGCGCCGACCGGGCAGGCCAAGGGCTGGCGGCTGTGGATCGAGGGCTGGGCGGCCGCGCTGCGCGAACCCGCCCTGCGGAAGGTCACCCGCGATCTCGACCAGCAGTGGAAGGCGGCGATCGCCGAGGTCGTCGCGGAGGGCGTCGCGGCCGGCGAGTTCGCCTGCGCCCATCCCGCGGACGCGGCCTTCCGCCTCACCGCGCTGCTCGACGGACTGGCCGTCCAGACCACCTCGTACCAGGGCGCCATCGGCCGGGCGACCATGCTGGAGTGGGTCGACGACGCGCTCGTACGAGAACTGGGCATCGCCCACGAAGACTTGACGCGCGCCGACTGACCCGGCCGCCCGTCCCTGGCACCGCCGGCATCCCGCCGCCCCGCCCTGGCACCGCCGGCATCCCGCCGCCCCGCCCCTTCCCGAGGCAACCGCTGTCGCAACCATTGACGCGCCCGTCAGTGTTGCCGCATCCTCTCGGCGCATGGAGAGACAGAGCACAACGCGTCTGATCGAATCCGAGGTGGTGATCGTCGGCGGCGGCTACGCCGGCCTCGCCGCGGCCCTCCGACTCCACGACGACGCCGTCGACTTCACGCTGGTCGAGGCGGCCGACCGGGTCGGCGGACGGGTGCTGACCGAGACGCGGCCGGACGGCCTGACCATCGACCACGGGGGCCAGTGGGTGGGCCCCACTCAGACCCGCCTCGTCGAACTCGCCGCGCGCTTCGCCTGCCCCACCTTCCCGACCTGGGAGAAGGGCCACCACATCGAGGTCGGACACGACGGGACCCGCATCCCCTACACCGGTTCCGCACCCGAGCACGGGCCGGGCGTCGCCGTGTATCTCCAGATCACCGAACACCTCGACGCCCTCGCCCGCACGGTGGACACCGTCCGGCCCTGGCGCACCGCCCGCTTCGCGGAGTGGGACGCGCGGACGGCCGGGGATTTCTTCCGCTCCGAGACGAACGAAAAGGAGGCGCTGCGCCGGCTCGACCTCGCCGTTCAGGGCCTGTGGTGCGCCGAGGCCCACGAGATCTCCCTCTTCCACGTCCTCTTCTCCATCGCGGCGGCCGGCGGCTACGAGCAGCTGATGGAGACGCGCGGCTGCGCCCAGGACAGCCGCTTCACCGGCGGCGCGGCCGCTCCCGCGCACGCCGTCGCGTCGCTGCTCGGGGACCGGGTGCGGCTCGGCGAGCAGGTGCGCTCGATCGCGTGCGGGCCGGACGGCGTCCGCGCCCGCACGGCGTCGACCGAGATCCGGGCCCGGCGCGCGATCGTGGCGCTGCCCCCGCACGCCGTACGCGCCGTGGACTTCACGCCCCCGCTCCCACCCGCCCGCGCGGCCTGGCTGGCGCACGCGCCGATGGGCCGCGTCGCCAAGGTCCACGCCGTCTACGACACGCCCTTCTGGCGCGAGGAGGGACTGTCCGGCGTGGCGACGCTGTACGACGACGGCCCGGTCGGCGTCGTGTTCGACAACTCCCCTTACGACGCCTCCCCCGACGAGACCGGCTCCTGCGGCGTCCTCGTCGGTTTCGTGTACGGCGACCGGCTCGACCGCTTCGCCGCCCAGGAGGAGTCCGCCCGCCGCAGCGCCGTCCTCGACAGCCTCGCCTCCGTCGTCGGCCCGCGCGCCCGACGGCCGCGTGACTACACCGAGAAGATCTGGACCCACGACCCCTTCGCACGGGGCGGTTACGAGGCGTATCTGACCCCCGGCGGGTGGAGCGCCGCCGGGGAGCGCGGCTGGCGGACCCCGGTCGGGCCCGTGCACTGGGCGGGCACGGAGACCGCCTCGGTGTGGAACGGCTACATCGACGGCGCCGTGTCGTCGGGGTACCGCGCCGCCGACGAGGTGCTGACGGCGCTGCGAACAGCTGACGGGGAACGAGGGCGGGGGCGGGGGCGATGACGGCCGACCGGACGCGGGCCGGGGAAGACGACGTACAGGACGCAGGCGGGCAGGACGACGCACGGGCGGTGGCCGAGCGGGCACGGCTGGTGGTGCGGGCGGCGCCGGTCAGTCAGCGTGAGTTCGCCGAGCGCGTCGGCATGGATCCCACCGCGCTCTCCAAGTCCCTGCGCGGCAGCCGCCGTCTCGCGGACCGCGAGCTGGCCGCCATCGCCCGGGTGGGCGAGGTGTCCGTACGGTATCTGCGCACCGGGCGGGGCCGCCCGCCCGCCGGTGCGGGCGGTCAGGGCGGAGCCGAGGCCCGGCGCCGCGCCGACGCGGTGGACGCGGAGGTGCGCAAGGAACAGATCCTGCGGGCGACCGCGCGCCTGATCGCCCGGCGTGGCTTCCACCGGGTGCGGGTCGCCGACATCGCCCGCGCCTGCGGGACGAGCACCGGCACGATCCACTACCACTTCCCGACGAAGGGCGACGCGCTGCGCGCCTCCCTGCTGCACTGCGCGGACCGCCTCCACCGGCGGCTGGACGCCGAGTTCCGGGACGCCGACGGCGCGGCCGAGAAACTGCGCCGGCTGATCGACGTACAGCTGATCACCCGGGACGAGGACCGCGACGAGTGGTCGGTGTGGGTGCAGTCGTGGAACGAGGCGATCGTCGACCCCGCCCTGCGGGAAGGGCAGCGGGCCGTCTACACGCGCTGGCGGCAGACCGTGCTCGACCTGGTCCGCGCCTGTCAGGCCGAGGGCATGGGAGCCGCCGCCGACGCGGAGGCGCTGACCAGCCGGTTCACCGCGATGGTCGACGGTCTGGCGATCCAGGTGCTGGCGGGGACCGCGGAGATGTCGGCGCCGCGGATGCGCGAGCTGCTGCTGGACGCGTTCGAGCCCCACATCACCCTGCGCGTTCCCGGAAAGGTGCTGCGATGACGACGCTGACGCGGTTCCCCCGGCTCCTGAGCCCCCTGCGGATCGGCGGCGTGACGCTGCCCAACCGGATCGTGTCCTCCGGTCACGACACCGTCCTGGCCGAGGACGGCGCCGTCACCGACGACCTGATCGCCTATCACGAGGCGCGCGCGGCCGGCGGCGTCGGACTGATCGTGCTCCAGGTCTCCGGCGTGCACGAGTCCGCGCGCTACACCACCCATGTGCTGATGGCCACCGACGACTCCTGCGTCTCCGGCTACGCCCGGCTCGCGCGGGCGGTCCACCGGCACGGTACGAAGGTGTTCGGGCAGCTGTTCCACCCCGGGCGGGAGATCCTGGAGTCCGCCGACGGCACGGCGCCGGTGGCCTGGGCCCCTTCCGCCGTCCCGAGCGAGCGCTTCCACGTCATGCCGCGGGCGATGACCGAGCAGGAGATCCGCGAGGTCGTCGACGGTTACGGGCGGGCCGCCCGGCGGTTGCGGGAGGCGGGTCTCGACGGTGTGGAGGTCGTCGCCAGCCACGGCTATCTGCCGGCGCAGTTCCTCAGCCCGCACGTCAACGTCCGCACCGACGGCTGGGGCGGCGACCCGGAACGCCGGCTGCGGTTCCTGCGCGAGGCGCTGCGCAGCGCCCGCGAACAGGCCCGGCCCGGGTTCGTGGTGGGCCTGCGCATCTCGGGGGACGAGCTCAGCCACGACGGTCTGGACACCGAACTGGTGCTGGACGCCGTCGCCCGCCTGGACGGCGAAGGGCTGCTCGACTACGTCTCGGTGTGCGCGGGCAGTTCCTCCAGCCTGTCCGGCGCCCAGCACATCGCCCCGCCCATGGCGCGGCCCGCCGGCTACACCGCCCCGCTCGCCGCGCGGGTACGGGCCGTGGTCGGCGTCCCGGTGATGGTGGCGGGCCGGATCAACCAGCCGCAGGAGGCCGAGCAGATCATCGCCGGCGGGCAGGCCGACGCCTGCGCCATGACCAGGGCCCTGATCTGCGACCCGGAGCTGCCGGCCAAGACGGCCGGGGGGCGCGCCGAGGAGATCCGGGCCTGTGTCGGCTGCAACCAGGCCTGCATCGGCCACTTCCAGCTCGGGCATCCGATCTCGTGCATCCAGCACCCCGAGACGGGTCGGGAGCGCCGCTTCGCGCTGCTGCCGCCGGTGACGCGGCGCCGGCGGGTCCTGGTCGTCGGCGGCGGGCCGGCCGGGCTGAAGGCCGCGGCGGTCGCGGCCGGGCGCGGCCACGACGTGGTCCTGCACGAGGCCGGCCGGCGCGTCGGAGGGCAGGTGCTGCTGGCCGAACGGCTGCCCGGCCGGGCCGAGTTCGGCGGCGTGATCACCAATCTGGAGGGCGAGGCGCGTCGCGCGGGGGTGCGGATCCTCACCGGCTCGCGGATCGATGCCGGGGCCCTGGCCGCCGCCTCGCCCGACGCCGTGATCCTGGCGACGGGCGCCGTGCCCCGCCGGCCCCGGCTGGAGCTGCTGGACGACCCGGTGGTCCTGGACGCCTGGTCGGTGATCCGGGGCGCCGAGGTGCCGCGCGGCCGCGTCGTCGTGGCGGACTGGCGCGGCGACTGGATCGGCCTGGGCGTCGCGCTCCTGCTCGCGGGCCGGGGGCGGAAGGTGACCCTGTGCGTGACGGGTTTCGCGGCCGGCGAGCACCTCCAGCAGTACGTACGGGCCGGGATGCTGGCCGAGGCCGTACGCGCCCGGGTCGAGGTGGTTCCCAACGTCCGGCTGTACGGGGCCGATCCGGACACCGTCTATCTGCAGCACGCGCTGACCGAGGACCCGGTGCTCGTGGAGGACGTCGCCGCCGTCGTCCTGGCCCAGGGCCACGTGCCGGTCACCGACCTCTGCCCGACGACGCCGGACCTGCCGGCCCTGGGTCTGCCGGCCGACCGGGTCCTCGCGGTCGGTGACCGCGTCAGCCCGCGCACGGTCGAGGAGGCGGTCCTGGAGGGCCTCACCGCGGCGGCGACGCTGTAGCGGGATGCGGTGGTGCCGCTCCGTGCGGGCGCGCGGGGGTGGACCGGTGAGGGGCGGGGAGAGCGAGGGCGCGGCCGAGGAGTCCAGGCGGGCGGAGGACCGGTTACGGGAGAAGGACCGGTTACGGGAGGGGGTGCGGGCCGTCGTGGGCGCCGTGGCTCCCGGGACGGCGACCACCATCGCCGGCGAAATGTTCCGCGCCGCCGGCCGGCGGGCCGGCGCGCCGAGACGCGGAAGGGCGACGGCGGGCGTCCGTCCCCCGGGCGTCGCGGGCCGGCGGGGGTCTATCTCCCGGTGACGCGGATGCGCAGCTCGTACGGCCTTCCGCTGCTGATGGCCTCCGCCTGGTCGGCGAGGTCGGCGGGGGTGAAGCCGAAGAGCGCCCGCTCCGCCGCCGCGCGCAGCAGCGGCACGATCGCCGCCACGGGCCGTCCCCGGTGGGTGACGGCGAGCTCGGCGAACGCCTGCTGATAGGGGGTGTCGTACCCGCTCGCGGGGTCCGCGAGAAGGTGGTCGAGGTGCTGCCGGTCCACGCTGAGCTCACCCATGACGGCTCCCTTGCGACGGTGGGCCGGGTACGTCCCGGCCCCGTGTCTCCGACGCTACGGGCAGGGTCTGACAGTGCCCGTGGTCCGCGCCGTAGCCCGCCGCCGTGGGCCACCGTCCGTAACCCGCCGCGCGCCCGCCGCCGTGGGCCGCCGTCGTAACCCGCCTCGGTAGCCCGCCGTCGTAACCCGCCGTCGCGGGGCCGGCCGGAGTCCTAGGCTGTCGTCCATGATCGTTCCGGCTCCCCCGCCCTCCCCGTCCGCCCCGCCGCCCCTGACCCTCGCCGACGCGCGGGCCCTCCAGGGCATGCTGGGCGCGGAGATCGGGCCCGGTCTCGGCGAGCGGGAGCTCGACGCGGTCGAGGCCCGGTTCGGGTTCACCTTCTCGGCGGACCATCGCACCTTCCTCGCGGCCGGTCTCCCGCTCGGGTCGCCGAGCTGGCCGGACTGGCGTGACGGCGACCCGGAGGAGCTGGCCGGACGCCTTGCCCGGCCGGTCGAGGGGGTGCTCTTCGACGTGGAGCACAACAGCTTCTGGCATCCGCGCTGGAGCCCGAGGCCGGCGGGGACGGCCGAGGCCCTGCGGGTCGCGCGGGCCGCGCTGGCGACGGTGCCGCGTCTGGTGCCCGTCTACGCCCATCGCTGTCTGCCCGGCATCGCGGGCCAGTGGGGTCACCCCGTGCTGTCCGTCCACCAGACCGACATCATCCTCTACGGGAACGATCTCGCCGACTACCTCCGGCGCGAGTTCACCGGCCGGTCGGGCAGCCTGTTCGGGCACGCGACCGTGGACTTCTGGTCGTCCTTCGTCGGAGGCGGTCCCGGCATCGACGTGACCGCGCCCACGCCGTACCGCCCGTACGCCGTCACCGTGCCCCAGGCCGTGGAACAGCTGCGCATGCTGGCGCTGGAGCGGCTGATCGGCCGGCCGCACCACCCGGAGCAACTGATCGAGGCGGGCCTCACGGCGCTGGTGCTGGGCGTCGAGTCGGAGTCGCTGCCCCTGCTCGCCGGCCTGACGCGCGCGGAGCGCGGGGAGGCCGACGCGCTGTTCGAACGGGTCCTGACCGAGCTGGGCCTCGCGGATGCCCTTCCCGCCGAGGACGCCGGGGCCCAGGCCGGGGCCGGGGCCGGGGCCGGCGCATGGGCCGCAGGATCCTTGGTCGGCCGGGAAGGCGTCCGTGCCGAAGGCGTCGGGGCCGAACGCGTCCGCTGGGAGCTCGTCCGCTGGTGGCTCCGGCTCGTCGTGACCGGCGCTCTGGACCCCGCCGCCGGTGGTGACCTCATCTCGTACGAGGCCTGGGGACCTCTGGACGGTCCTCCGGCGCTCCGGCCGCTCGTCGACCTCACCGACGCGTACGCCGACACGTACGCGGAGACATGCGCGGAGACATGCGCGGAGACGGACGCCGACCCGCATGGCACCCCCCACGGGGCCCGCGAGCGGGCGGCCGCGGCCATCGTCGCGGAGGCCGCGGCCCTGCTCGCCGGTCCCTGGCCGCCACCGCCGGGCGCGGCTCCCCCACGGCCGGAGCGCCGAACGGAGCACTGACCGGCCTGACGGCGCGCCGGACGGGCGTCGCGCCCGCGCACCACGGCGTCGCAGGTGGGGGCCATGAATCGCGCCGGAGCGGGCACCCGTCAGTGAAGCGCCCGGGGGCGTCATCCGGTGACCCACCCGCGGGCGCTCAGGCGTGCACTGACTCCCTCACATGAGCACGTTAGGTGCATAGGTTCACCGAAGTGGGGCACTCGTACGGTCACACCGGCGGCGTCGATCACGGCGAGGCCGGTCGGAAAACGCCGAGTCGTCCGCTGGGAGGCGCCGTGACCGTCCGGATCGGGGTCGAGGAAGAGTTCCACCTGATCGACGTCGAAAGCGGGGAACTGGCCCCGCGAGCCGATGCGGTGCTCCGCAGGCTGGGCCGGCACGCGGAGGGTTACGCGCGTGAACTGTCGCAGTCGGTGATCGAGACCAACAGCGGGGTGCACGATTCCCTGGAGGACCTGCGCGCGGACCTGTCCGCGTCACGGCGACGGCTCGACCGAGCCGTCTCCTCCCAGGGCCTGGCGATCGCGGCCGCGGGCACCGCCCCGCTGACCCGGCTCGGGACCGTGCCGCCGACTCCTGACGAGCGGTACCTGCACATGGCGGACGAGTACCAGCGTCTCGTGGACGAGCAGCTGATCTGCGGTGCGCAGGTGCACATCGACGTGCCGGACCGGGACACCGCCGTGCGGGCCATGTGTGCCGTCAGCCCCTGGCTGCCGCCGCTTCTGGCCCTGTCCGCCAGCTCTCCCTTCTGGCTCGGCACGGACACCGGCTATGCGAGCTGGCGCACCATGGTCTGGCAGCGCTGGCCCACCTCCGGCGCGCCCGCGTGCTTCGCCGACGCCGAGGAGTACGACCGGACGCTCGACGAGCTCGTCCGCTCGGGCGTCCTCAGCGACCCCGGCATGATCTATTACGACGTCCGCCCGTCGGCGCACCTGCAGACTCTCGAGCTGCGCATCTGTGACGCCTGCCCGCGCGTCGAGACGGTGGTGCTGATCTCCGCGCTCTTCCGGGCGCTGGTCACCGACGCGTGCGAGACGGTCCGGACCACCGGCGGCGCGGGGTGCGACGGCCGGCACGAATGGCTGCGCGCGGCCACCTGGCGCGCGGCGCGATCGGGCCTGGAGGGTGACCTGATCGACCCCGTCACCCGGCTCGCGGCGCCCGCCCCCGCGGTCGTACGCGGCATGCTCCGGCGGTTGCGGCCGACGCTGGAGGAGTACGGCGACTGGGAGGCCGTCACGTCCCTGACGGAGGAGGCCCTGGCCCGCGGCAGCGCCGCGCACCGCCTGCGCACGAAGGCGGCGGAGGAAGACCTGCTCGCCGCCCTGGACGACGTCCTCGCCCAGACCCGGGGCGAGACGCTCCGCCCCGCCGGGAGCGGCCGGGGCCCGAGACGCATCGGGGGCCCGCACGCCCGGCCGGGCGGCTGGCGGGACGGCTGGACGGCGGCGAGCGCCTGACGCCACCCGGTGCTGCGCTGCTCGCACCGTACGTATCGCCGCGACCCCTCGCAGAGCCCATAGCAGAACCCACAGAGCCGCAGAACCCACAGACCCCAGACCCGCGCAACCACACAACCCGCAGAACCACACAACCTGCGGACCGCAGAACCGCAGAACCGCAGAACCCGCAACAAGGAGTACGGATCATGCGAAAACGCACCGCCCCCTCCCCCCGACCCATACCTGTCGTCCATGACGTCCTGACCCAGGGAGGCCCGGCGTGTGCGGCCTGAGCGGAGAGATCCGCTTCGACGGTGAGCGGCCCGACCTGGCCGCCGTGGAACGTATGACCGACCGCCTGGCGGCCCGCGGTCCCGACGGCAAGGGCCTGTGGTCCAGGGGAGCCGTCGCCCTCGGCCACCGGCGGCTGAAGATCATCGACCTTTCGGACCGCGCGGCCCAGCCGATGACCGACGAGGAGGCGGGTCTCACCTGCGTCTTCAACGGCTGCGTCTACAACTACGAGGAGCTGCGCGAGGAGCTGCGCCGGCTCGGGCACCGCTTCACCACCACCTCGGACACCGAGGTCGTGCTCAGGGCGTACCGCGCCTGGGGCACGGACTTCGTGCGGCACTTCGTCGGCATGTTCGCGGTGGCGATCGTGGAGCACGCCACCGGACGGGTGGTGCTCGCCCGTGACCGGCTGGGCATCAAGCCGCTCTACCTGGCCGAGCGGCCGGGACGGCTGCGGTTCGCCTCCACGCTGCCCGCCCTGCTCGCGGGCGGCGGGGTGGACACCTCGCTCGACCCGGTCGCCGTGCACCACTACATGAGCTGGCAGTCGACGGTCCCCTCCCCGCACACCGTCCTCACCGGCGTGCGCAAGCTCCCGCCCGCCACCGTGCGGGTGGTGGAACCGGACGGCACCCATGAGGACCACCGCTACTGGCAGCCCTCCTACACCCGGCGCGCCGAACACGCCGGAATGGACGCGGAGGACTGGCGGGACGCCGTCCTCGACGCGCTGCGCACCGCCGTCCGCCGCCGCATGGTGGCCGACGTGCCGGTCGGGGTGCTGCTCTCCGGCGGACTGGACTCCAGCGTCATCGTCGCCCTGCTCGCCGAGGAGGGGCAGAAGGACCTGGCCACCTTCAGCGTCGGGTTCGACTCGGAGGGCGACGAGGAGGGGGACGAGTTCTTCTACTCGGACCGGGTGGCGCGGCTCTTCGGCACCGACCACCACCAGTTGATGGTGCCGTCGGACCGGGTGTCCACCGCCCTGGACGGGGCCGTGGCCGCCATGAGCGAGCCGATGACGAGCCACGACGTCGTCGCCTTCCACCTCCTGTCGGAGCTGGTCTCCAAGGAGGTCAGCGTCGTGCAGAGCGGCCAGGGTGCCGACGAGGTCTTCGCCGGCTACCACTGGCACCCGGCCATGGCCGAGGTCTCCCGCGATCAGGCGCCCGAGCGGTACGCCGACGTCTACTCCGACCGGCCGCACGCGGACCTGGAGAAGATCCTGCAGCCGGGGATGCTGGCCGACGGCGACCCGTCCCGGGAGTACATCCGCAGGCACATGGCCGCGCCCGGAGCCGAGACCGCGCTCGACGCCGCCCTGCGCACCGAGGCCCATGTGATGCTCGTCGACGACCCGGTCAAGCGCGTCGACAACATGACCATGGACTGGGGTCTGGAGGCCCGGGTGCCGTTCCTCGACCACGAACTGGTCGAGCTCGCGGCGGCCTGCCCGCCCGGTCTGAAGCTCGCCCAGGGCGGCAAGGGCGTCCTGAAGGACGTGGGACGCACGGTGCTGCCGGTGGACATCGTCGACCGGCCGAAGGGCTACTTCCCCGTACCGGCCATCCGCCGCATGGCGCCCCCGGTCCTGGAGCGGGTGCGCGAGGCACTGAACGCTCCCGCCGCGCGCGGACGCGGGCTCTTCCGGGAGGAGTACGTCGCCGCGCTCCTCGACGCCCCGGACGACCACCGTACGAACCGAGGGGCCAACGCCCTGTGGCAGGTAGCGTTGCTGGAGATATGGCTGCAGACGCACGGCATCGACTGACCGCCGAGAGCCCGGCGGCGGCTCCCGCGACGCAACTGCTGGCCGCCGCCGCCGGCCCCCAGGACGCCTCCAGGGGACTGACCGCGCACGCCTGCTGGTATCCGGCGGTGGACCCCGGTGGTGAGCGGGCGGCCTTCATCTGTGACCGCGGCGGCGTGCCGCAGCTCTGGGTGGGCGCGGTGGACGGCGAGGACGCACACCTGCTGGACGCCGGGCCGGACCATGTCACCGAGGTGTCCTGGTCGCCGGACGGCCAGTGGATCGCGTACACCGTCGCGCCCGGCGGCAGCGGCCACACCCGGGTGCTGTGCGTCCGCCCGGACGGCTCGGACCGCCGGATCATGTCCGGCGCCGACCCCGACTCCTCGGCCTATCTGGGCTGCTGGACCAGGGACGGCGCGGGGCTGGCGGTCACCATCGCCGAGCCGGTGGCCGACCGGCCGGACCTGCTGGCCCTGGCCGAGCGGCCCGCGGGCTGGACGGAGCGGGACGGGCACGCCGTCCTCCTCGGCGCCGGGGCGCACGGCGACGCGGACGGCGGTCCCCCGGTCCACGACCGGCTCACCGCCTACCTCCTCGATCCGGCGGGGACCACCGCCCCCGTCCTCCTGGCCGACGAGACCGAGGCGGCGACGCTGCGGGTGTGCGACGTCAGCCCTGACGGGCGCCTCGCCCTGCTGCGCCGCGGTCCGCGCGGCGGACGCGAGGCGGTGGTGGTCCGGCTGTCCGACCGGACCGCCGTCTGCGCGCTGCCGGTGGCCGACGGGGACCCGTGGATCGGCCGCTTCTCGCCGGACGGCCGTACGGTGTGGCTGCGCAGCGACCACCAGCGGGAGTTCGCGGCGCTGCTCGCGCTGGACCTCGACGAGACGGGGGCCCGGACCGGTCTTCGCGTGGTCGCCGAACGGCACGGCTGTGACCTGGAGCTGCTCGCCTTCGTGGAGAACGGCCGGCGTGCCGCGCTGTCGTGGAACGTCCGGGGCACCAGTGAACTCCAGACGCTGCCGCTGGACGGCGCGGGCACGGTGCCGCCCGCGCCCCGCGCGGTGGAGCTGGCGCACGAGGTGGTCACCCGCGTCACGCCGGCCGGGCCGTACGGGATGCTGGTCGCCCTGTCGGGATCCCAGCGCAGGCCCGGGGTCTGGCACGTGCCGGACACGGGTGCCGCCGTGCGGACGCCGTGGTCGGCGCGGGACGCCGAGACCGTGCCCCCGGGGCCTCCCCCCGTACGGCCGGTGCCCCTGCGTCCGACGGCCCGTGACGGGCTGCTCCTGGGCGGCTGGTACCACCGGGCGCCCGGCCGCCGACCCGGCGAGGCGGCGCCGTGCGTGCTCCACCTGCACGGCGGTCCCGAGGAGCAGGAGCGTCCGGTGTTCGCCCCGCTCTACCACGAACTGCTGGGCCGGGGCCTCGACGTCTTCGCGCCGGACGTCCGGGGCTCCTCGGGCTGGGGGCGGTCCTTCCGCGACGCCGACCTCGGCGAGGGGCGCTTCGCGGCGATCGACGACGTGGCCGACTGCGCGGCCCACGTGATCGAGGCCGGTCTCGCCGACCCGCGCCGCCTCGCCGTCATGGGCCACTCGTACGGCGGCTACCTCACGCTCGCCTCCCTCGTGTGGCACCCGGAGCTGTTCCGTACGGGCGTCACCGTCTGCGGGATGTCGGACTTCGGCACCTTCTTCGCGGGGACCGAGCCGTGGCTGGCGAAGTCGGCGGCCCACAAGTACGGCCACCCCGAACGGGACAGGGCCCTGCTCCACGCCCTGTCGCCGATGAGCCGCATCGACGCCCTGCGCGTCCCGCTGCTCGCGGTGCACGGCGAGCACGACACCAACGTCCCGCCGCGCGAGTCCGAGCAGATCGTCCACGCGGCCCGCGAACGCGGCCTGGAGGCCGAGCTGCTCCTCCTGCACGAGGAGGGCCACGACTTCCGCCGCGCGGAGAGCCGCCGCCTCTTCCGGCGGACCGCCGCGGACTGGCTCCAGCGCTGGCTCACCGCCTGAGCCCTGCCGGGCGGGGCCGCTCCCTGCCCGGCAGGCCGCCAGGGCGGTGCAACGCGCCGTCAGGCCCAGGTCTGGGCGAGGGAGTAGAGGTTGCGTTCGGTGCCGGATCCGACGGTGAAGGCGTGCAGGAGGTTGTCGTGGTCGGCGATCGGGACGGGGATGTCGATGCCGCCCGCGAGGGAGGAGAAGGTGCTGTAGGCGGTGCCGTTCTCCTCGGTCTGCACCGTCAGCCACAGGGCCTTGTCGGTGCCGGTGACGAACACGTTGAGCCGTCCGTCCTGGCCCAGCGCGGCGGTGGGCCGGTTCAGGAGCGAGCCGCCGACGGAGGCGGGGTCCCCGAAGGACTGGTGGTCGTCGCCCTGGCCGACCCGCCACAGGGCGTTGTCGCTGCCGCGGTAGAAGATCTGCGCCCGGCCGGCGGCGTCGGCCACGGCGGCGGGGCGCGAGGCGACACCGGCGGTGCGGCGTTCGAAGTCGCCGAAGCCGGTGGAGTTCTCCGTCTTCTGCTGGACGGTGTAGAGGGTGTCGTTGGCGCCCTTGACGGCGACCACCAGGCGGCCGGAGCCGTCCAGGACGGGTGAGGGGGTGGCGTGGATGTCGCCGCCGAGGGAGGTCACCTGCGTGTACTGCTCGTACCGCAGGTCCTGGTTGCGGGTGTGGAACAGGGCGCCGTCGGCACCTCGGTAGAAGACGTGGATGCGGCCGTCCGCGTCCAGTGCGGCGGCCGGGTCGCCGCCGAGGCCGGTCGCCAGCGTACGGGCGGCGCCGTACGTACCGTTGATCCTGTCCTGGGTGACGACCTGCAGTTCGTCGCCCGGCGTGCGGTAGAAGACGCGGACCTTGCCGTCCTTGCCCCTGATGGGGGCCGGTACGCCGGCGACCGCGGAGCCCTCGTGGTGGGCCCAGTCCCCCCAGGCCCGCGCCCTGTTCTGCCCGCGGCTCCACAGCGAGTTCCCGGCGCCCTGGACGAACACGCGGACGCGGTTGTCGGCCTCAAGGACCGGGGCCGGCTCCGAGTAGACGGAGCCGTCCAGCTTCTTCCAGGAGCCCCACTCGGTTCCCGGGGTCGTGGAGACGGCCATGCGGTTTCCCCTTGTGTAGAACGATGCGGCGCCTCGATGACGCCGCGCTGCCGAAGCGGGGTGTCATGCGCCGCGTACCGCGGACCGTCGGCGTGCCCGGGTCCGCGGGCCGGGCTGAGCACCCTCTGCCCGCGAGTTTGAAGGCCGGGCCGGGGCGGTACCGTGACGAACCGGTCAAACCCGCCGAGCGGGTTTGACCGGCCCGGCACGCCGCCGGCCGGAGCCGCGGCTCGCTGGCCGACGGCTCCGAACCCCGGTCCCCGCCGAACCACCGACCCGCCCGGGCGACCGGATTTCTTCGCCTCTCGCCGTCGTTGCGGGTGAATCGTGACGGCGCCGGATTGACGCGGTGTGTCCGCCTGTCCTCCCACCCCGTCCACCCGGCCGCGGCCCCGCCGGCAACGACGTCGCCGGACCAGGCCGAGAAAAGAGGCCGCCGGCGCGACGGACCGGCATCCCCGCCCCGTAGAGCAGACGGCAGCGACGGGCGACCGGGAGGGGTTGACGGATGGTGAGGCGGTTCGGGGAGCGGCGGGTCCGCAGGGGTGTGGTGGCCGCGGCGATCACGGCGGCGGTGATGGTGACGGTGAGCGGCTCGCAGGCGCCGGGACTCGTGGTGGGGGCCACGGGCGCAGGGGCTGGGGCGGGCAAGGAGTCGGCCGGGCAGGCTCCAGGCGATGGGCACTATCTGACCGAGCTTCCTCCGCTCGCGGTGCGCGGCCCCGTCTCGCCCGCCGTCCGCTCCGTGTTCGTGGCCGACCGTGGCGCCGTTCCGGCCACGGTCTTCGCCGCCTACCGGCGGGCGGAGGCGGCGCTCGCCGCAAGTGCCCCGGGGTGCGCCCTGCGCTGGGAGCTGCTGGCCGCGATCGGGCAGGTGGAGTCCGGCCAGGCGCGCGGTGGAAGGGTGGACGCGGAGGGGACCACCTACTCCCCCATCGTCGGCCCGCAGTTGAACGGCCGGGGCTTCGCCCTGATCCGCGACAGCGACCACGGCGTGTTCGACGGCGACGCGTCGTTCGACCACGCGGTCGGCCCGATGCAGTTCATCCCGTCCACGTGGGCGCGGTGGGGCTCGGACGGCAACGGCGACGGCAGGGCCGACCCGCACAACGTGTACGACGCGGCGCTCGCCGCGGGACGCTATCTGTGCGCGGGCGGCCGCGACCTCTCCCGGCCGGGGGACCTCGACCGCGCGATCCTCTCCTACAACCGGTCCCGGGAGTATCTGAGGGTGGTCCTGTCCTGGTACGGCTACTTCCTGGACGTTTTTGCTTCTTGAACAAGATTATCCTCCTCTTTCCTTTAACTAAAGAAAGTTTGCCCTTTTTACGAAGGTTCCATTCTGGATATAGCTGGAAACCCTGACTGTTAAAGCATATCCAACTTGTCCTTCATTTCCTTCCAGTTTACATCTTCACCGATAAACACTAAATTTAACGGCATTTTCATGTCTTCTCTCATCATTAAAGGCATTCCATAAGAATATTGGAAAAGGTCAGGATACTTATTTTGATGGAATTGTATATATCCTTTAATACGGTAAATGGTATCAGGCAATTCTTTTAAGAATGCCTCAAATTTCTCGGCCGAAATAGTATGCTGAAATGGATAAACAAAAGAACTTAGCTGTAATGTTTGAATCGTTGTTTTAACAGTATCATTTGCAAACTGCATTACCATGCCCTTTAACCTTTGAAAAGGCAGCTTTGAATAGCTTGTTAATAACGTAAAGGCCTGTGGATTTATACTTTGAAGCTCAAATGTAATCCTTGCTTTTTCTTCCTCTGTCAGTTGGTCCTGTTTATTAATTAACAGCATATTCCCGTGCCGAACCTGTTCAATTAGCAGCTGCTGCACGCTTGGACTCATTTTCTTACGATCAAGCCAAAGCTTGCCATCAACTACGGTAATAATCCCTATCATGCATAGCCTATCTGCGAAATATGGAGAAAGGATACTATCCATCGATTCAACCGCATGTGCCGCTCCAGTTCTCTCTA
>NZ_JBEOUO010000019.1:0-125699 GCF_040302485.1 Streptomyces sp. NPDC126499
GTTGTGCTGTTGCGTTTTTTTGGGGGCGGCGGTGGGGGGGGGGCGCGGGTTTACCCGGGCCCCCAAACCCCGGGGCCGCCCCCCCGCAAAGCCCGGCCCCCGCGGCCCTCGTGATCCGTCGTCGGGGAGGAGACGGGTCAGACGGTCTCGGGGAGCTCCTCGAGACCCTCGGCGACCAGCTTCGCCAGGCGGTCGAGCGCGGCCTCGGCGCCGTCGGCGTCCGAAGCGAGCACGATCTCCTCGCCGCCCTGGGCACCCAGGCCGAGCACCGCGAGCATGGACGCGGCGTTCACCGGGTTGCCGTCGGCCTTGGCGATCGTCACGGGGACGCCGGCGGCCGTGGCGGCACGGACGAAGATGGAGGCGGGGCGGGCGTGCAGGCCCTCGGCCCAGCCGACGTTGACGCGGCGCTCAGCCATGGTGGTTGCCCTTCAACTTTCAGCGGTTGTCTAGACCAGTCTCTCACGGGTGGCGACGTGCTCTCGTACCGACCTTCGACCCCGGCGGGGGCCGCCGTTCGGCCTTCCCTACCTTGCCCGGAGCACACCTGCCGCGCGACCGGTGCCACTGTCGGACCCCGGCCGTACGCTTGCCCCATGCAGAGCGCGTCGGAACAGTCGGAGCAGCCGGAGCACGCCTATCCCGACCACTGGGAAGCGGACGTGGTCCTCCGCGACGGCGGCACCGCGCGCATCAGGCCCATCACCGCCGACGACGCCGACCGGCTGGTCAGCTTCTACGAGCAGGTCTCGGACGAGTCGAAGTACTACCGCTTCTTCGCGCCCTACCCGCGCCTGTCCGCCAAGGACGTCCACCGCTTCACCCACCACGACTTCGTGGACCGGGTGGGGCTCGCGGCGACCGTGGGCGGTGAGTTCATCGCCACCGTCCGCTACGACCGCATCAACGAGCAGGGCCGCCCCGCCTCCGCCCCCGCCGACGAGGCCGAGGTCGCCTTCCTCGTGCAGGACGCCCACCAGGGGCGGGGCGTCGCCTCCGCCCTCCTCGAACACATCGCGGCGGTCGCCCGCGAGCGGGGAATCCGGCGGTTCGCCGCCGAAGTGCTGCCCGCCAACACCAAGATGATCAAGGTCTTCACGGACGCCGGCTACACCCAGAAGCGCAGCTTCGAGGACGGCTCCGTCCGCCTCCACCTCGACCTGGAGCCCACCGACCGCTCCCTCGCCGTCCAGCGCGCCCGCGAACAGCGTGCCGAGGCCCGCTCCGTGCAACGGCTCCTCGCCCCCGGTTCCGTCGCCGTGATCGGAGCCGGCCGGGCCCCCGGCGGCGTCGGCAGGACCGTGCTGCGCAACCTCCTCGACTCCGGCTACACCGGCCGCGTCCACGCGGTGAACGCCGCGCTGGGGGAGGGCCGGCACGAGCTGGAGGGCGTCCCCGCCTTCCGCTCCGTCGCCGACATCGGCGAGCCCGTCGACCTCGCCGTCGTCGCCGTCCCCGCCGAGCGCGTCCCCGAAGCCGTCGCGGACTGCGGCGAGCACGGGGTGCGCGGCCTGGTCGTGCTCTCGGCCGGATACGCGGAGAGCGGGGCCGAGGGCCGCGAGCGCCAGCGCGCCCTGGTCCGCCAGGCCCGTTCGTACGGGATGCGGATCATCGGACCCAACGCCTTCGGGATCATCAATACGGCCGAGTCCGTACGGCTGAACGCCTCGCTCGCCCCCCAGATGCCGACCGCCGGGCGGATCGGGCTCTTCACCCAGTCCGGCGCCATCGGCATCGCGCTCCTCGCCGGACTGCACCGGCGCGGCGCGGGACTCTCCTCCTTCCTCTCGGCCGGCAACCGCGCCGACGTCTCCGGGAACGACCTCCTCCAGCACTGGTACGACGACCCCGCCACCGACGTCGTCCTCCTCTACCTGGAGTCGATCGGCAACCCCCGGAAGTTCACCCGGCTCGCCCGCCGGACGGCCGCCGTCAAGCCCGTCGTGGTCGTCAAGGGCGCCCGGCACAGCGGCAGCGCCCCGCCCGGCCACCGCGTCCCGGTCACCCGCATCCCGCACGCCACCGTCTCCGCCCTGCTGCGACAGGCGGGCGTCATCCGCGTCGACACCGTCACCGAGCTCGTCGACGCGGGCCTCCTCCTCGCCGACCAGCCGCTGCCGGCGGGCCCCCGCGTCGCCATCCTCGGCAACTCCGAGTCGCTCGGCCTGCTCACCTACGACGCCTGCCTCACCGAGGGGCTGCGCCCGCTGCGCCCCCTCGACCTGACCACCGGCGCCACCCCCGCCGACTTCCGGACCGCCCTGACGGCCGCCCTGGCCGACGAGGCCTGCGACGCCGTCGTCGTCACGGCCATCCCCTGGGTCGGCGAGAACGGCGCCACCGAGTCGGGCGACGGCGAGGTCCTCGCCACGGCCCTGCGCTCCGCCGTCGCCGCCCCCGGGCCGGCCAAGCCGGTCGTCGTCGTCCACGTCGAGATGGGCGCCCTCGCCGAGGCCCTGTCCGCGGCCACCCGCACCCGCCCCGCCACCCCGGCGGCCCCCCTCGCCCCGGCCGCCGAACGACCAGCCCCCGCCACCGAGCCACCCGCCTCCGCCACCGAGCCACCCGCCCACGCGGGGACGCCGGCCGCCCACGCGGGGACACCCCTCCCGCACGCGGGGACGCCCGCCGCCCAGGCCGGGACACCCGCCGCCGATTCAGGGACGCCCGACGCCGAGCCCCGTGCCTCCGGCGACCCGGCCGGTCCCCGTGGCCCCATCCCCGCCTACCCCGCCGCCGAGCGGGCCGTCCGCGCCCTCGCCGAGGCCGTCCGCTACGGCCAGTGGCGCCGTCAGACCGCCACCGACCCTGGCCGGGTGCCCGAGTTCGAGCACATCGACGAGGCCGGCGCCGCCGCCCTCATCGACCGGATCCTCGGCACACGCGCCGTCGACACGCGCGGTGTCACCCTCGGCGCCGACGACACCCGCGCCCTGCTCGGGCGGTACGGGATCGAGGTCCTGCCCACCCTGCCCGCACCCACCCCCGACGAGGCCGTACGGGCCGCCGCCCGCCTCGGCTTCCCCGTCGCCCTCAAGACCACGGCCCCCCACCTGCGCCACCGCCCCGACCTCGGCGGCGTACGCCTCGACCTCGCCACCGAGGACCAGCTGCGCACCGCCTACGCCGAGCTCACCGACACGCTCGGCAAGCCCGAGGAGCTCCAGCCGGTCGTCCAGGCCATGGTGCCCCGCGGCGTCGACACCGTCGTCCGCGCCGCCATCGACCCGGCCGTCGGCGCCGTCCTCTCCTTCGGCCTCGCCGGCGCCGCCTCCGAGCTCCTCGGCGACATGTCCCACCGGCTCGTCCCCGCCACCGACCGGGACGCCGCCGACCTCGTCCGCTCCATCCGCACCGCCCCCCTCCTCTTCGGCTGGCGCGGCACCGCCCCCGTCGACACCCCCGCCCTAGAAGAACTGCTGCTGCGGGTCTCCCGGCTCGTCGACGACCACCCCGAGGTCGTCGCCATCTCCCTCGAACCCGTCGTCGTCGCCCCCCGCGGCCTGTCCGTCCTCGGCGCCACCGTCCGCCTCGCCCCGCCCCCGCCGCGCAGCGACCTCGGCCCGCGGCGCCTCCCGAGCTACTAGCCGACCGGCGGAAGGAGCACGCCGTGACCGAGCCGCCGAGCGGCGCCGGAGGGCCGGAGGGGCCCCCACCGCCCCGTAGGATGGAGTCCATGGCGAAGACCGGTACGACGACCCAGGGGCTGCGCGCGGCGATCGAGCGCAGCGGCTACTACCCGGCCCTCGTGGCCGAGGCGGTGGAGGCCGCCGTCGGCGGCGAGGCCATCACGTCGTACGTGGTCCACCAGGAGACCACCTTCGACGCGAACGAGGTCCGCCGCCACGTCACCGTCCTCGTCCTGACGGCCAACCGCTTCATCGTCAGCCACACCGACGAGCAGGCCGCCGACAGCAGCTCCCCGACGCCCTACGCCACGACGTCCACCGAGTCCGTGAAGCTCGACCGGATCTCCTCGATCGTGGTCAGCCGGGTCGTCGCCAACCCCGAGTCGTACACCCCGGGCACCCTGCCCCGCGAGGTCGTCCTCACCATCGGCTGGGGCGCCGTCTCCCGGATCGACCTGGAGCCGGCCGCCTGTGGCGACCCGAACTGCGACGCCGACCACGGCTACACCGGCAACTCCACCGCCGACGACCTCAGCCTCCGGGTGAGCGACGCCGGCGACGGCCCGGACACCGTCCGGCAGACCCTGGCCTTCGCCCAGGCGCTGTCCGAGGCCACCGCGTCGACCCAGGCCGCCCGCTGATGGTCCTGCCCGTGGCTCTGACCGAGGGCTGGCCCGACGACCCGGTTCCGCTGGACCCCGCCACCGCGCCCGTCCCCGCATACGGCACCGGCTCCCTCGCCGACCTCCTGCCCACACTCGTCGCCGGGCAGGGCGTGCCCGGCTGCGAGGCGCGCCTCACGGAGCTGGAGCCCGCCGACCGCAACTGCGTCTTCCTCATCGACGGGCTCGGCTGGGAGCAGATCAAGGCCCACCCGGACGAGGCGCCCTATCTCACCTCGCTGCTCGCCACCTCCCGCGGCGGCACCGGCCGCCCCCTCACCGCCGGCTTCCCCGCCACCACCGCGACCTCCCTCGCCTCGGTCGGCACCGGACAGTTCCCCGGCACCCACGGTCTGCCGGGCTACACCGTGCGGAACCCGGACACCGGCGAGCTGATGAACCAGCTGCGCTGGAACCCCTGGACCTCGCCGCCGGTCTGGCAGCCGTACCCCACCGTCTTCCGGCTCGCCGACGAGGCCGGGATCCACACCGCCCAGGTCTCCTCGCCGGTCTTCCGGGACACCCCGCTCACCAAGATCGCGTTGAGTGGCGGAACGTTCCACGGACGGCTCTCCGGCGAGGAGCGCATGGACCTGGCCGCCGAGCAGCTCGCCGCCGGCGACCGCTCGCTGGTCTACACGTACTACAGCGAGCTCGACGGCGCCGGACACCGCTTCGGCATCGCGTCCGACGCCTGGCGCGGCCAGCTGATGTGCGTCGACCGGCTCGTCCAGCGGCTCGCCGAACAGCTCCCGCCCCGCGCCGCCCTCTACGTCACCGCCGACCACGGCATGGTCGACATCCCCTTCGACGAGGACCACCGGATCGACTTCGACGAGGACTGGGAGCTGCGCGCCGGGGTCGCCCTCCTCGGCGGCGAGGGCCGGGCCCGCCATGTCTACGCCGTTCCCGGCGCCGAGGCGGACGTCCTCACCTGCTGGCGCGAGGTCCTCGGCGACCGCTTCTGGGTGGCGAGCCGTGACGAGGCCATCGGGCTCGGCTGGTTCGGCGACCGGATCGACGAGCGGGTGTACGGACGGATCGGCGACGTGGTCGCCGCCGCCGAAGGCGACCTCGCCCTCACGGCCTCCGTCAACGAGCCGAACGAGTCCGCCATGGTGGGCATGCACGGGTCCATGACCGCGGCGGAGCAGCTCGTGCCGCTCCTCGAAGTCCGCACCTGACGCGGAAGCCCTCCCCGAAGCGTCCCGCTCGCCCGCCCCCGCCCCTCCCTCCCCCGATCGTGAAAGGTCCTCGACCTCCCATGCCCGAGCTGGTGTTCTTCTCCGGAACGATGGACTGCGGAAAGAGCACCCTCGCTCTTCAGATCGAACACAACCGCTCCGCGCGGGGCCTCCAGGGCATGATCTTCACCAGGGACGACCGCGCGGGCGAGGGCAAGCTCTCCTCCCGCCTCGGGCTCGTCACCGACGCCGTCGAGGCCGCCGAGGGCTTCGATTTCTACGCGTACCTCGTCGCCCATCTGTCGAAGGGCGGGCGCTGCGACTACGTCATCGCCGACGAGGCCCAGTTCCTCGCGCCCGAGCAGATCGACCAGCTCGCCCGGGTCGTCGACGACCTCGAACTCGACGTCTTCGCCTTCGGCATCACCACCGACTTCCGCTCCAAGCTGTTCCCCGGCTCGCAGCGGCTCGTCGAACTCGCCGACCGCGTCGAGGTCCTCCAGGTCGAGGCCCTGTGCTGGTGCGGCGCCCGCGCCACCCACAACGCGCGCACCGTCGGCGGCGAGATGGTCGTCGAGGGCGCGCAGGTCGTCGTCGGCGACGTGAACGCGGGGAACGAGATCGGCTACGAGGTGCTGTGCCGCCGGCACCACCGCAAGCGGATGACGAGCGCGACGGCGCGGGCGGCGGCCCTGTCGCCGGACGTGCTGCCGGTGAGCCTGGGCTGACGTGTGGGCGGTCAGCCCGGTGGTGGTCCGAACGTCGGTGGTCTGACCGTGGTGGTCCTGACCGTCGTCGTCTGACCGTCGGCCGGTGGCCGGTGGCCGGTGGCCGTCAGTCGGGCGTGGCCCGGAAGCGGCGCCGGTACTCCATCGGCGTCGTGTCGAGCCTGCGGCGGAACGCCCGTATCAGCGTGTCCGTGGTGCCGAACCCGCACAGGGTGGTGATCCGCTCCAGGGTGGCGTCGGTCGACTCCAGCTGCCGGCGGGCCATCTCCACGCGGGCCGACTCGACGTACGCGCTCGGGGTCGTGCCCAGCTCCGACTTGAAGATCCGGGTGAGCTGACGCTCGCTGATGTGGGCGCTCGCGGCGAGGTCCGCGAGGGTGAGCCGCTCGCCGAGGTTGCGGGTGATGTAGTGGCGCAGGTCCTCCACCCGCCGGGTCGTGGAGACCGGTTCGAGGGGCACGCTGAACTGGCTCTGCCCGCTGGGCCGCTTCACGTACATCACCAGCTGGCGGGCGATCCGCAGCGCCGTCGTCTCGCCGAAGTCGTCGGCGACGAGGGCGAGCGCCAGATCCAGGCAGGAGCTGATGCCCGCTCCCGTCCACACGTCGCCGTCCCGGATGAAGATCGGGTCCGCGTCGACCTCGACCTCCGGATGCTCGGCGGCGAGCTGCTGGGCGGTCGACCAGTGGGTGGTGGCGCGCCGGCCGTCGAGCAGTCCGGCGGCGGCCAGGATGTGCGCGCCGACGCAGACGGACGTGACCCGCCGGGTCCGCTCGGCGAGGGACCGCACCCGGTCGACCACCGAGGGGTCGACCAGCGCCCGCACCCGGCGCCGCTCGTCGACCTCGACGGAGCCGGGCACGAGGAGGGTGTCGACGGCCCGCGTGGCCAGCTCGTCGAAGGTGACGTCCGGCAGGACGCGCACTCCGGCGGACGTGGTGACCGGGTCCATGGTCTCGGCGGCCAGGACGACCTCGTAGCCCGGCTCCTCGTCCGTCTCGCGGCGCAGCAGGGCGAAGACCTCCGGCGGTCCGGTGACGTCGAGCAGGTCGACGCCCTCGAAGAGGAGGATGACGACGAGTCGTTCGACGGGGCTCATGATCGGCATCGTACGAGGGAGGGCACCCGCTGTTCACCTGAGGTGTGCGCACAGACCGCCTGCCGATGGGCCGGCCGTCGCCCGGTTCGGCGGTAATGCCGTCCTACGGCGATCACCGCAGAGCTCCTGGAGGACGTGTGCCACCCGCTGCCGAGACAGAGCCCTCCCCGTCCCGGCCGCGACCGAGGGCGGCGGTCGGGTCCAGGCCGCGACTGCGGGCGGCGGTCGGCGCGGCCCTCCTCACCGGTCTCCTCTTCTGTCTCGCCGGCCGGCTCGCCGGGAGCCACCCCCTTGGATCCAGAACCCGCAACATCGTCGACCTGGGCCAGCAGTACCTGCCGTATCACGTGTACTGGCGCAAGCTCCTCCTCGGCGAGACCCCCGGGGACCTCTTCCTGAACTGGACATCGGGTTTTGGATCCAATTTTCTGGGCGACTTCGGCACCTATCTGAGCAGCCCTTTCGGACTGCTCGTCGTCCTCTTCCCGGCCGACCGGCCCGAGCTCGCCCTGTACGTGATCACCGCCGCCAAGATCGCCGCCGCGGGCGCGGCGATGGCGGCCCTGCTGCTCACGCTGCGGCGCGGCCCCTGGCCGGTGGCCGTCGTCCTCGGCACCGCCTATGCGCTGTCGGGCTGGACCTTCAACTACGGCGCCAGCGTGCCGATGTGGCTCGACGGACTGGTCGCCTTCCCGCTGCTCTGCCTGGTGGGGGAGTGGGCGCGGCAGGGCCGCAGGCCGGTGCTCGGGCCGCTGGTCGTCGCCCTCGCCTGGTTCGCCAACTTCTACACCGCCTACATGGCGACGATCGGCGCCGCCGTCGTCCTCGCCGTGCGCCTCCTCATCGCCGAGGACACGGCGGCCGAGGGCCAGGACCAGGGCGCAGTCCGGGGTCAGGGCGAAGACCAGGGCAAGGGCCAGGGCCAGAGCAAGGGCCAGGGCTCGGCCACGGGCCCGGCCGACGGTTCGGCCGATGAACCGGCCGAACGCCCGGCCGCCGCCACCACGACCCCCGCCGCCCGCACCGCCCGCACCACCCCCGCCGCCCGCACCACCTCCGTCACTCGCACCACCTCCGTCACTCGCACCACCTCCGCCACTCGCACCACCACCCCCGCCGCCCGCCGCCCGCGCCTCACCGGGCTGCTGCGGGCCGCCCGTACCGTCCTCATCGGCATCGGGCTCGCCGCCCCGCTCGTCGTCGTGATCTTCCTCGGCACCAAGGTCGCCGACCCGACCCCGCCCACCGCCTTCGCGCCCGCCCTCTGGGCGGACGTCCTCGCCCGTCTCCTGCCGGCCACCGCGAGTGTGGCCAGCCCCGCCCTCTTCATCGGCACGCCGGCCCTGGTGCTCGCGCTGACCCTGCCCTTCAACCGCGCCGTCCCCGCCCGGGACCGCGTCGGCTGGAGCGCGGCGATCGTCCTGGTCGGCCTCTCCCTCCAGTGGGAGCCGACGCATCTGCTCTGGCATGCCGGCGCCTCGCCCAACGGCATCCCGTACCGCCAGACCTTCGTCCTGTGCGGACTGCTCCTCGTCGCGGCCTGGCTGTCCACGGCCCGGGGGCTGCCCCGGCCGGCCGCCCTGCTCGCCGGCGGTGCGCTGTTCGCGGGCGCCGCGCTCGCCGCGCGCGGCAGCGTCGACATCGACCGCTGGACCTACCCCGCCGTCGCCGCGGCCGCCGCGCTCGCCGTGCTCGCGGCCGTCGCCGCCCTGCTCGCGGGCCGCCGCCCCGGCGGCCGGCTGTTGCCCGTCCTCGCCGTCGGACTGCTGCTCGCCGCCCAGGCCGGCGAGACCCTCGTCACCGGCAAGCGCATCGAGGAACAGCAGCTGAGCAAGGTCTCCTGGTCGCCCCGGCTCGGCCCCTGGCACAGCGACATGGCCCACGCGGTCGACGCCGAGGACGCCTGGCCGCGTCACCGCACCGACCCGGGCGAGGTCCCGGGCGGCAACGACGTCCTGATCGTCGGCGGGGAGGGCGCCGACTACTACAGCAGCCTCACCTCGGCCGCGTACTCGCGCATGCTCGCCGGCCTGGGCTTCGGCTACTACGCCAAGGGCCGGCACCCCGTCAGCCTGGACAACCCCGTCACCGACGCGATCTTCTCCATCGGCACCCGGATGCGGTCGGCCCCCTCGGCACCGCTCGGCCTGGACCGGCTGCCGCAGGCCCGCATCACCGCCACCGACACTCCCGTACCGCCGCTCGTCACCGTCCACCGGCCGACACCGGGGACGGCCCTCGCCGCACGGGCCGCCGACTCCGCCTTCACCCGCCAGGAACTCCTCCTCGGCCACACCGTGTACGACGTGCCGGACGCCCCGCGCCGTACGACCGCCCCCGACGGCACCACCATCCTCGCCGCGAGCTGCCCGGCCGGCTCCCGGGTCTGGTTCTGGGCGCCCGAGTACCAGGGCACCGCCGCGCTCGCCGGCGCGAAGCCCGTCGACTTCGCGGGCAAGCAGCCCTCCGTCCTCGCCCCCATGCAACAGCTCGGCACCACCCCCGCCACCGGCACCGTCCGGATCGCCTTGCGGCCCAAGGGCCCAGCCGAAACCAAGCCCAAGGCCGAAACCAAGACCAAGACCAAGACCAAGACCAAGACCAAGACCGAGCCCAAGCTGCCCGCGCACCCCATCGGCTGCCTCGTCCAGGAACGGCTCGACACCGCCGTACGGCAGCTCACCGCCACCGGAGCCACCGAGGTCCGCACCACGGGCCACACCCTCACCGCCGACCTGCCCCCGGGCAGCACCGGCACCGCCGTCCTCGCCGTCCCCCGGATCTCCGGCTGGCGCTGCGCGGCCGGCGACGCGCCCCTCGCCCCCGCCCACAGCCGCCACGGTCTGCTCGCCGTCCCCCTCGACGGCCGGGCCACCTCCGTGACCTGCTCCTTCCAGCCGCCCGGCCTGCGGCTCGGCGGCACGATCGGAGCCGTGGCCCTCGCCGCGCTGCTCGCCACCGCCCTCCTCCACCGGCGCCGCACCCGTGCACCCGAGGGACGGCAAGAGTTCACCGCGCGTGAACCCGCGCCTCGTCCCGCGGAGAAGAGCGCTGCCTAGTCTGCCCGGCAGTACAGACACACGAGTGGGGAAGTCCGAGTGCCGAAACTGTCCGTCGTCGTGCCCTTCCACAATGTCGGGCCCTACGCCCCCGACACCCTGCGCAGCCTCGCGGACAACGCGGACCCCGCCGGCACCGACATCGAGTTCCTGCTGATCGACGACCACTCCACCGACGAGACGCCGGACCTCCTCGACCGCTGGAAGGACCGCATCCCACAGGCCACCGTGATCCGCCACGCGACCAACCTCGGCGTCGCCCAGGCACGCAACACCGGGATCGAGGCGGCGACCGGCGACTACCTCACCTTCCTCGACGGCGACGACTGGTACGCGCCCGGCCACCTGCGCGCGATGGTCGCCGGAATCCACCGTCTGGGCTGCGACTTCGCCCGCACCGACCACGTCCTGTCCACCGGCCGCAACCGGCAGATCCGCTACGCCCCGGCGAAGCGGCGCGACACCGTCATGGACCCCAGGGACGGCATCGCCCCGGCCAGCATGGTGACGATGGTCGACTACCCCTTCGTCCCGTTCGGCATCTACAGCGCCCGGCTGTTCGAGAACGGCGCCTCCCGCTTCGAGACGAAGCTGCGCACCGCCGAGGACCGGCTCTGGATCTGGCGCCTCCACCTCACCGCCCGCAGTTACGCGGCGCTCTCCCTGCACGGCGTCTTCTACCGGCGCGGGGTCACCACCTCGCTCACCCAGATCACCGACAACCGCCAGCTCGACTTCATCCCCTCCTACGACCTGCTCCTCGACGAGGTCTCCCGCGACCGCGACGCCGACCGGTTCTTGCCGAAGGCCGTCCGCACCTACTGCGCGATGATCGCCTTCCACATGGCGAAGGCCGACCAGTACGAGCCGGCCGTGGCCAAACGGCTCCGCCGCGACGTCACCGACGCCCTGCGCCGGATGCCGCAGTCCGTCCTCGACGAGACCCTCGCGACCATGGACACCTCCCGCAGCACCCTGCTCAGGAGCCTGCGCGACACCGGAAAGGCCGCCTGACCATGTCGACCACGAAGCGCGTGGACCACGGGGACCGGGTGAACAGCACGGACCACGCGGACCGGGTGAACAGCACGGACCACGCGGACCGGGCGAACAGCACGGACCACGCGGACCGGGTGAACAGCACGGATCGCGCGAACCACGGGGACCACGTTCAGATCTTCCAGGTGTCCACCCTCTACGGCGCCGCGACCGTCGCCGCGGCCATCGACGCCGGACAGTTCGGCGCCCCCGGACACGCCCGGCGCCTCCTGCTCGTCGCGAACAACGCGGAGGTCCCCGAGACCGCCGTCCGCCTCGACGCCGTGACCGGATACGAGCGGATCGCCACCCGCTTCGACGAGGTCGTCGACTGGAACGAGGCCGTCCACCCGCACCACCCCAGCTCCTGGGCACCCCGCCCCGAGGAGTCCCCCCTCTGGCAGCGGGTCTTCCGCACCGCCTGGGGACTCGGCTCGGCCACCGTCGAGGTCGTCGTCGAGTCCATCCAGGTCAACCCGGCCAAGGCGCTCGCCGCCGTCTTCGCCGAGAGCGCCGTCCACGTCTACGCGGACGGCCTGATGAGCTACGGCCCCACCCGCGACGAACTGCCCCAGTCCATCGCCTGCCGCATCCGCCGCCTCCTCCACCTCGACCTCGTGCCGGGGCTGCGCCCCCTGCTGCTCACCGAGTACGGCGTCGGGGCGGAACTGGTCCCCGACGACGCCTTCCGGGCCGTGCTGCGGGAGATCGCGGACGCCGCCGGGACGACGGCCGAGGCAGCGGGCCTCGACGCCGCCGTCGCCGCCGCGCCCACCGCCCTGCTGCTCGGCCAGTACCTCGCCGTCCTCGGCATCCTCACCGTCGAGGAGGAGGAGGACCTGCACGTGCGGATGCTGCGCGGCGCCGCCGCGGCCGGGCACCGCTCCGTGGTCTTCAAGCCCCACCCCACGGCCCCCGCGAGCTACTCGCGTGCCCTCCACGAGGAGGCCGCCCGCGCCGGCGTCACCCTCACCGTCCTGGACGGTCCGCTGCTCGCCGAGACCTTCTACGAGCGGTGCCGGCCGCGCCTGGTGGTGGGCTGCTTCTCCACGGCCATGCTCACCGCCGCCGTCTACTACGGCGTGCCCGTCGCGCGGGTCGGCACCGACACCGTCCTCGCCCGCCTCACCCCGTACGAGAACAGCAACCGCGTACCGCTGACCGTCGTCGACCGTCTCGTGCCGGACCTGGAGGGCGGCGCCGAGCCCGTCGTGCCGGGCGGCGCGCCCGCCGGTCTGGGGCCGCTGGTGCGGGCCGTCGGCTACTGCATGCGGCCGGCCGCCCACCCGGGGCTGCGCGAGGAGACCGTCCGCTACCTCGCGGAGCACCGCGGCGACCCGGCCGTCGCCCTGCACTTCCCGGCCGAGCGGCTCGCCGAGCTGGAGTTGGTGGCGGCCCGGGGCGTCAGCTCCGCTCGGCCGACCGTACGAGTGTGAAGACCGCGCCCTCGGGGTCGGTCACCAGGGCCAGCCGCCCCGCCGTGCCCTCGCGCGGCGGGCGGAGCACCTGGCCGCCGAGCTCCGAGACCAGCCGGGTGGACGCGTCGACGTCGTCCACCTCGAAGTACGTCATCCAGTGCGCGCCCCGGTCCCGCGGCAGCGCCGTACCCACGCCGTGCAGGGAGGCGACCGGCCGACCGTCGAGGTGCAGCGTCAGGAAGTCGAAGTCGGCGGAGACGACGGGCTCGACCTCGTAACCGAAGATCGTCCGGTAGAACTTGCCGACCGAGGACGTCTCGTACGTCAGGAGCTCGTTCCACACCGGGGTGCCGGCCGGTCCGGCGGTGGCCGTGCCGTGATGGGCCTCGGCCTGCCAGACGCCGAAGACGGCGCCGGCCGGGTCCGAGCAGATCACCAGGCGCCCGGCCTCGCCCGCGTCGAGCGGACCGACGGCGACCGTGCCTCCGCAGCAGCGGATGGTCTCCGCCGTCTCGTCGGCGTCGTCCGTGGCCAGATACGTCGTCCAGGCGATCGGCAGATGGCGGTCGGGCGGCAGCCGGCCGATCCCCGCCACCTCGCGGCCGTCGAGCAGCGCCCGCACATAGGGGCCGAGCTGCTGCGGGCCGGGCACGAAGTCCCAGCCGAACAACGACGCGTAGAACTCCAGCGTCGTGTCAAGTCCGTGCACCATCAAGCTCACCCAACAGGGTGTACCGGGGGTGCGCCGAGTCGCCTCGGTCATCGTCACTCTCTCCTCGCCAGTGGCCGTACGAGGGTGGGGTCGGCGGGCCGTACGGCGGGGCTCCGGCGGGTCCCTGCCCATCTTCGGCCCGTCGTACACATCGACCGGTCGTACGTCCCGTGCCGATGGTTGCACCGCGGGGCGGGCCGCGCGCCCCCGACGTTTCCGGCGGGGGGCGTCTTGGGGGGCGTCTTCAGGGCGCGCGCTGCGCGAGGATGGCACCCATGAAGCCCATCATCTCCGCAAGCGAACTGTTGAGCGAGTCGGCCGGTGCGCGGCCGCCGGTCCTCCTGGACGTCCGCTGGACCCTCGGCGGCCCGCCCGGACGCCCCGAGTACGAGGCCGGGCACCTTCCCGGCGCCGTCTACGTGGACCTCGACACCGAACTCGCGGGCCCGCCCGGACGCGGCGGCCGGCACCCGCTGCCGGACCTGGCCGCCTTCGGCGCCGCGATGCGCCGCGCGGGCGTCTCGGCGGACACCCCCGTCGTCGTCTACGACGGCGGCCTGGGCTGGGGCGCGGCCCGCGCCTGGTGGCTGCTGCGCTGGGCCGGGCATCCCGATGTACGGGTCCTGGACGGCGGCCTCGCCGCCTGGGAGGGGGAGCTGTCCAAGGACATCCCGTCCCCGGAGCCGGGCGACTTCGAGCCGCGGCCGGGCGCGCTCGGTCTGCTGGACGCGGACGGCGCGGCGGCGCTGGCCGGCTCGGGCCTGCTGCTCGACGCGCGTGCGGCGGAGCGCTACCGGGGAGACGTGGAGCCCATCGACCGGGTCGGCGGGCACATCCCCGGCGCGGTGTCGGCCCCGACCACGGAGAACGTGGGCCCCGACGGCCGCTTCCTGCCCGCCGACACCCTGGCCGCCCGCTTCGCCGGCCTGGGCGCCGCCGAGGGCACGGACGTGGCCGTCTACTGCGGCTCGGGCGTCTCCGGCGCCCACGAGGTCCTCGCCCTCGAGATCGCCGGCATCCCCGCCGCCCTCTACGCGGGCTCCTGGTCCGAGTGGTCCTCCGACCCCTCCCGCCCGGTGGCCACGGGTCCGGACCCGCGCTAGTCGCAGGATCCTCGCCTGGGGCGGCAGGCCCGCTCCCGCCTCGAAGGCCCGCTCCGGCCCGGCAAGCGGGTGCCGGCCTCGACCCTGGCCGTACGCCGTGTACACCCGTGTATGCGCGCGTACGCCAGCACGCGGATGGCTCCGGGTAAGTCCCACCGGAGCCCTCGCTCCTCGCCGTACGAGGACGGGCCCGGGCAAGACCCACGGGCCCTCGACTCCGGGCCGTACGTGAAAGGGCCCGCGCCGGTGTGGCGCGGGCCCTTCCGACGACGTACGGGACGTCACTCCTGCTTCTTGCGCCGGGTGCCGAAGACGATCTCGTCCCAGCTGGGGACCGCGGCGCGGCGCCCCGGACGGACGCCGTCCGCCTCGGCCTGGCGGTCGGTGGCGCCGTGGAGACGGTCGCGGTGGCCGGAGACGGCGCGCGGCATGAGGACGTCGGCGTAGGCCGAGCCGGCGCCCGCGGAGGCGGCCGGGGCCGGCGGCTCCTCCGCCTCGACCTCGTCGGAGGGCTCCGTGTCGGTCGGTTCGGTCACCACCAGGTCGCCGCGGAAGCTCGGCACGGCCTCCAGGAGGCTGGTCAGGGAGTCGCGCTCCTCCTCGGGCTCGGCCGTCGGGGCGGGTGTCCGCTCCATCTGGCGGTCGAGCGCGCGGTCCAGCGGCCGGTCGCGGGGCAGCCGGGCGATGCGCGGGACGAACGGGAAGCTCGGCTCCGGCACCGCGGCGAGCGTGTCGTCGGTCTCGCCGATCAGCGCGCGCGCCTCGTCGTCGACGGCCTGGACGAGCCGCCGCGGCGGGTCGTACGTCCAGCTGGCCGTATGGACTTCACCGGCCACCCGGTAGACGAGGAGGACCTCCCAGGTGCCGTCGTCACGGCGCCAGGAGTCCCACTGCACGGTGTCCTTCTCGGCGCCGCGCAGCAGCAGCCGCTCCTGCACCGCCTCGCCGAGCTGGGGTCCGGTGTTCTCGCCGGGCCGTCGTACGGGGGTCTTGCGGGCCCGCTCCGCCATGAAGGCGCGCTCGGCGAGCACCGGGCCCTCGAAGCGCCGGACGCGGTCGACGGGGATGCCGGCGAGCTGGGCGACCTCCTCCGCGGAGGCACCGGCACGTATCCGGGCCTGGATGTCGCGGGGACGGAGGTGGCTCTCCACCTCGATCTCGATCTGGCCGAGCCGCGCCCGGTCGTTGCGCACGGCGGCGCGCAGCCGCTCGTCGATCGGAAGCGTGTACTCCGTGCTGTCAGCAGCCTTCAGCACCAGTCGTGTGCCGTCGTTCGAGACGGCCACGACACGCAGTTCGGGCATGGGAACCTCCCGGGTGGTGCCTGCCGACGTCACGTGCGTCGCTGCTTCCGCTAGTCGAGTGTGGCCTGCCCGGGTGCAGCCTGCCACAACCCTGCCGAGTTGCCCGGCGTGTCGGGCCTGGACCCTGGAACGCCGTTATGGCACGGTTACCCATTTGCGACGCAGAGTGACAGGCCGTCACGCTGTGTCGCGGGAGTCCGTGCGGTGCCGCGGCGCCGCCGGTTCGAGTGCCACCTTCGGCCCCCTTCCGTCGATTCCGGACACCCGTGAGGGAATCCGGACCCAGGGTTCGCCACAGTACTCCATTCGGGCCACCTGGGTGGACAGGCGCGCCGCCCAACTTCTCGGGGTGTACGGGAGTTGAGTCTCCGTCGTTCGGGTGACGCGTGTCGCTCTTCACAGAACCACCAGAAACGGAACTAATCCCTTCGCCCATTTGTCCCTTGTGGGTGCATGGTGGAACAGATGAACAAGCAGGGGCCGGAGATGCGTCACACGGAAACGGCGGAGACGACGGAGACGACAGGGGCGACGGGGCAGGCGGGCGCGACGGAGAAGGCGGGCACGGCGGAGAAGGCGGAGGGGAAGCGGTTCGACCTGAGCGTGCCTCAGGTGGCGGGCAGCGCCCTCGCGGCCGTCATCGCCGCCAAACTCGCCTCCACGCTCGGCGTCTACGGCACCATCGTCGGCGCCGGTGTGATCAGCGTCATCGCCACCTGCGGCGGTCCGGTCCTCCAGCACCTCCTCAAGCGCACCGGCGAGCAGGTGCGCGTGGTCAAGGTCGCCCTGCCGAAGGGGCGGCAGGCCCCCGGGCCGTACGGGAGCGCGACCGGCAGGGAGGGCAGCGGGAGGTCCGGCGGGGGCAGCGAGTTCAGCGGGGAGTTCGGCGAACCCACCACCCACGGCACCCGGGTCCGGGGCTGGAAGCGCCCCGCCGTCGGCGCCGCCGTGGTCTTCCTCCTCGCGATGGGCGGCATCACCGCGTACGAGCTGACCTCCGGTCAGGACCTCGGCGGCACCAGGGGGACCACGACCTTCGGCTCCGTGGTCAGCGGTCAGGGCGACGGGGGCGACGGCGGCGGCAGGGACGAGGAGCGGCCGGCCGGCGGCGGCACGCCCGCCGCGACGCCGAGCGCCGGCACCGGGCAGGGGGGCCAGAGGGACCGTGGGGACCAGGGAGAGCGGACCGGCGGCGGGGACGTCCCGTCTCCGGGCACCACCCCCGGCACCGGTTCGGCCACCCCGGGCACCGCTCCGACTCCGAAGCCCACCCCCACCCCGACGCCCACGCCGTCCGGTTCCACCGAGCCCACCGACGGCGGCGGCACCACCTCTCCGGCGGCCCCGCCCGCCGCCACCCCCGAGGGCTCCCGGGGGGCGGCGGCCGAGTGACCGTCAGTCGCCGAGCACCCGGCGCAGATAGTCGTTGGCGAAGCGCCGGTCCGGGTCGAGGCGGTCGCGCAGCGCCGTGAACTCGGCGAAGCGCGGATAGACCTTCTCGAAGTAGGCGGCGTCCCGGGTGTGGATCTTCCCCCAGTGCGGCCGGCCGCCGTGCGCGGTCATGATGCGCTCCACCGCGGTGAAGTAGCCGCGATACGGCGTGCCCTTGTACAGGTGCACGGCGATGTAGGCCGACTCCCGGTCCGAGGCCGTGGACAGCGTGATGTCGTCCGCCGGTGCCGTGCGCACCTCCACCGGGAAGCTCACCTTCAGCGGCGAGCGTTCGAGCATCGCCTTCAGCTCGCGCAGCGCCGGGACCGCCGCCTCACGCGGCAGCGCGTACTCCATCTCCAGGAAGCGCACCCGGCGCGGCGAGGTGAACACCTTGTACGGGATGTCCGTGTACGTACGGGCCGACAGGGCCCGGCTGGAGACCTTGGCGATCGACGGGACGAGCGGCGGCACCGCGCGCCCCACCGCGCAGGCGACCTGGAAGATCCCGTTGGAGAGCAGCTCGTCCTCGACCCAGCCGCTCACGCGTCCGGGCGGCGCGGCGGGGCCGGCGCTGCGGTTGTTGCGCTTGGTGTTGCAGTTGTCGGTGTGGGGGAACCAGTAGAACTCGAAGTGCTCGTTCTCCGCGTGCAGCGCGTCGAACTCCGAGGTCACCCGGTCGAAGGTCATGGGCTCCTCGCGCGCGGTGAGCAGGAAGACCGGCTCGACGGCGAAGGTGAGGGCCGTGACGATGCCGAGCGCTCCGAGGCCGACCCGGGCCGCGGCGAAGACCTCGGGGTTCTCCTCGGCCGAGCAGGTCATCAGGCGGCCGTCCGCGGTGACCAGTTCGAGCCCGACGATCTGCGCCGCGAGGGACGCCGACTCGCGTCCGGTGCCGTGGGTGCCGGTCGAGGTCGCCCCCGCGACCGTCTGCTCCATGATGTCGCCCATGTTCGTGAGCGACAGGCCCTCCCGGGCCAGGGCCACGTTGAGCCGCTTCAGCGGCGTGCCGGACTCCACGGTCACGGTCATCGCCTCGCGGTCGATCCGGCGTATGCCGGTGAGCAGGCCGGGCCGGATCAGCACGCCGTCGGTGGCGGCGATCGAGGTGAAGGAGTGGCCGGTGCCGACCGTCTTCACCCGCAGCCCGTCCTCGGCGGCCTTCCGCACGGCGTCGGCGAGCTCCTCGGCGCAGGCCGGACTCACCTCCCGTACCGGGCGGGAGGTGACGTTCCCCGCCCAGTTACGCCACGTGCTGTTCGCCGTCGAGCCGTTCCCCGACCGCTGTGTCCTCGTCACGCTGCCCCTCCCGCGTCGGCGCCGGCTCGCGCAGCCGGCGATAGCCCAGGAGCGCCACCACGACCGCGAGCGCGCCCGAGACCACGGGCACCACGTACGCCGCCTCCGCCCCGGACGCGTCGACCACCCAGCCGGCGGCCGAGGAGCCGAGCGCCACACCGATGGCGAGCCCGGTCCCTGTCCAGGTCATGCCCTCGGTCAGCTTGGTGCGCGGTACGTGCGCTTCGACGAGGGCCATGGTGGTCACCATCGTCGGCGCGATGGACAGGCCCGCGACAAAGAGCGCCACGGCCAGCAACGGCAGGTTCCCGGCCAGTAGGAGGGGGATCATACTCACGGCCATCGCGCAGACGCCCACGAGCCACCGTAGGGACGGCTCGCCCTTGACGTGGAGCAGCCCGAAGACGGCGCCCGCGAGGCAGGAGCCGAGCGCGTAGACGGCCAGAACCAGACTTGCCGCGGCCTTGTGGCCCTGCTCCTCGGCGAACGCGACCGTCACGACGTCCACCGAGCCGAAGATGGCGCCCGTGGCGACGAAGGCGAGCGCGAGCACCTGGAGGCCGGGGGAGCGGAGGGCGGAGCCGCCGGAGTGCTCCTCGTGGGGGTGCGGGGCCGGTTCGGTGGCGCGCTGGGCGGTCAGCCAGAAGACGCCGATGGCGAGGAAGACGCCGGCGAGCAGCGGGCCGGCCTCGGGGAACCAGATGGTCGACAGGCCGATGGAGATGATCGGTCCGAAGATGAAGCACACCTCGTCGACGATCGACTCCCAGGAGTACGCGGTGTGCAGCCGCTGGGCCTCGCCCCGGTAGATGTCGGCCCACCGGGCCCGGGTCATCGCGCCGACGCTCGGGACGCAGCCGATGAAGGCCGTGAACACGAACAGCGTCCAGTCGGCGGCCTCGAACTGGACGCAGAGCAGCAGCCCCGCGGCCGCCACCAGCGCGACCACGGTCGCCGGGCGCAGCACCCGCCGCTGGCCGTAGCGGTCCACCAGGCGGGAGATCTGGGGGCCGAGCACCGCCGCGGACATCGCGAGCGTCGCGGAGAGCGCGCCCGCGAGGCCGTACCGCCCGGTGACCTGCGAGATCATGGTCACGATGCCGATGCCCATCATGGACAGCGGCATCCGGCCGAGGAAGCCGGCCACGGAGAAGGATCTGGTGCCGGGGGCTGCGAAGATCGCGCGGTAGGGACTGGGCAAGATGATCTCCGGGCTTCCGCTCAACACGTGTAATTAATAGCTAAAGCCTACGGCTTTGAACTGAATCGGTCACTCTCTTTTTCGGCCGGGGCCGGCCCGGGGTCCGCCCAGGGCCTCCCGAGGGGCCTGTCCGCCGCGCACCGGGGGAGGGTGGGAGGATCGGTGCCATGTCCGACGAGCTCGATCCCGCCCCGTACGACGCGCTGCTGCTGCTCTCCTTCGGCGGCCCCGAGGGCCCGGACGACGTGGTCCCGTTCCTGGAGAACGTGACCCGCGGCCGAGGCATCCCCAAGGAACGGCTGAAGGAGGTGGGCCGGCACTACTTCCTCTTCGGCGGCGTCAGCCCCATCAACGACCAGAATCGCGCACTCCTCGACGCCCTGCGCGCCGACTTCGCCGCGGCCGGCCTCGACCTGCCGGTCTACTGGGGCAACCGGAACTGGGCGCCGTACCTCACCGACACGCTGCGCGAGATGGTCACCGACGGCCGGCGCCACATCGCCGTGCTCGCCACCAGCGCCTACGCCTCCTACTCCGGCTGCCGCCAGTACCGCGAGAACCTCGCCGACTCCCTCGCCGAGCTGGAGGCGGAAGGGCTGCCGCTGCCCCGCGTCGACAAGCTCCGGCACTACTTCAACCACCCCGGCTTCGTCCGGCCCATGGTCGAGGGCGTGCTCGCCTCGCTCGCCGAGCTCGACGAGTCCGTGCGGGCCGGCGCCCACCTCGCCTTCACCACCCACTCCATCCCGGACTCCGCCGCCGACACCTCGGGCCCCGTCACCGAGCACGGCGACGGCGGCGCCTATGTGAAGCAGCACCTCGACGTCGCCCGGCTGATCGTCGACGCGGTCCGCGAGGAGACCGGAGTCGAGCACCCCTGGCAGCTCGTCTACCAGTCCCGCAGCGGCGCCCCGCACATCCCGTGGCTGGAGCCGGACATCTGCGACCACCTGGAGGAGCTGCACGGCGCCGGCGCCCCGGCCGTCGTCATGGTGCCGATCGGCTTCGTCTCGGACCACATGGAGGTCCTGTACGACCTCGACACCGAGGCCACCGCGAAGGCCGCCGAGCTCGGGCTCCCGGTGCGGCGTTCGGCCACCGTCGGGGCCGACCCGCGGTTCGCCGCGGCCGTCCGTGAGCTCGTCCTGGAGCGGGCGGCCACCGAGCGCGGGCAGCGCGTCGAGCGCTGCGCCCTCGGCGCGCTCGGCCCCTCCCACGACCTCTGCCCGATCGGCTGCTGCCCCGCCCGGGCCGAGCGGCCGGCGGCGGCCGGAGCCGACAGCCCGTACGCGTGAGGAGACCGCGATCATGGAGTCGCACCGGTCGATCATGCCCAGCGACAGCCCGTACGCGTAAGGAGACCGCCCCGTGACCGATCCCCTGCTGCCCGAACTCCTCGACCTGGCCCTGGAGGCCGGGCGCCGGGCCGGAGCGCTGCTGCGCGACGGGCGACCCGACGACCTGGCCGTGGCCGACACCAAGTCCAGCGCCATCGACGTGGTCACCGAGATGGACATCGCCGCCGAGAAGCTGATCACCGGCTTCCTCGCCGAGCACCGGCCCCAGGACGGCTTCCTCGGCGAGGAGGGCGCCTCCAGCGCCGGCACCAGTGGGATCCGCTGGGTCATCGACCCGCTGGACGGCACCGTGAACTACCTCTACGGGCTGCCGACCTGGGCCATCTCCATCGCCGCCGAACGGGACGGCGAGAGGGTCGTCGGCGTCGTCGAGGTCCCGCAGCGCGGGGAGACCTTCCACGCGGTCCTCGGCGGCGGCGCGTGGCTCGGCGACCGCCGCCTGGCCGCCCGCCCCTCCCCGGCGCTCGACCAGGCCCTGGTCGCCACCGGCTTCGGCTACGTCCAGACCCGGCGCGCCCACCAGGCCGACATCGCCCAGCGCCTCATCCCGCGCGTCCGCGACATCCGCCGCGGCGGCTCCGCCGCCATCGACCTCTGCGACGTCGCCGCCGGCCGCCTCGACGCCTACTACGAACGCGGCCTCAACCCGTGGGACCTCGCCGCCGGCGACCTGATCGCCCGCGAGGCGGGAGCCCTGACGGGCGGGCGCCCCGGCGAGCCGCCCTCGGGCGAGCTGGCGCTCGCGGCGTCGGAGGGGCTGTTCGGGGTGTTGCAGGAGTTCCTGGAGGAGTCCGGGGCCTGGCACGACTGACGCCGTAGGCGTCCCGGACGGACATGGGCGGGCCCCCGGAGCCGAGGACTCCGGGGGCCCGCCCGTGTCGATGGGGTCAGGCGCAGGACGCGCCGACCTCCACGCCGTGTTCGGCGGCCAGGCGGTGCAGGTCGTCGAGCTCGGCCTGCTCGACCTCCGCGAGGAAGTCGTCGCCCGTCTCACGAGCGCGCGTGAGGTCGGACTGCGTGGTCTTGATCCGGTGCAGCAGCCCTGCGGTGAAAGCGTCCATCGTGCGCCCCCTCGTCGTGGGTCGGTGGCACGGGGGTGTGCCGAGGGTGGGTGGATCACACACTGCTACCTCTGGGGGACAGAGAGCGGTAGGTGGTGCGCCACCTACAGGGCGTGATCGCGGGGTGTGCAGTCGTCCTCCCCAAGCCCTTCCTCGGAGAAACCTCGACCGGGGCGCGAATCAGGCCGACTCTTCCGCACGGCCGCTGCGGGCCCTGGGCCCCGCCGGCCCCCGCACCGCCGCCTTACAGCCGGTTTACGCGCGTTCGGGGCAGGATGGACACGCACAGTCAGTGCGTGAAACCGCCCGTCCGCGTCCAGGACCAGGGCCCAGGAAAGGACTGAGACACGTGCGCGTACTCGTCGTCGAGGACGAGCAGCTGCTCGCGGATGCGGTGGCCACCGGCCTGCGCCGGGAGGCCATGGCGGTCGACGTCGTGTACGACGGCGCCGCGGCCCTGGAGCGCGTCGGGGTCAACGACTACGACGTCGTGGTCCTCGACCGCGACCTCCCCCTGGTCCACGGCGACGACGTCTGCCGCAGGATCGTCGAGCTCGGCATGCCCACCCGCGTCCTGATGCTCACCGCCTCCGGAGACGTCAGCGACCGCGTGGAGGGCTTGGAGCTCGGCGCGGACGACTACCTCCCCAAGCCCTTCGCCTTCAGCGAGCTCACCGCCCGCGTCCGCGCCCTCGGCCGCCGCACCACCGTCCCGCTCCCGCCCGTCCTGGAGCGCGCCGGCATCAAGCTCGACCCCAACCGCCGCGAGGTCTTCCGCGACGGCAAGGAGGTCCAGCTGGCGCCCAAGGAGTTCGCGGTCCTGGAGGTCCTGATGCGCAGCGAGGGTGCCGTCGTCTCGGCGGAGCAGCTCCTGGAGAAGGCCTGGGACGAGAACACCGACCCGTTCACCAACGTCGTGCGCGTCACCGTCATGACGCTGCGCCGCAAGCTGGGCGAGCCCCCGGTCATCGTCACGGTCCCCGGTTCGGGATACCGGATCTGACCGATGCCGCACTCCCCGGCGCCCGTCAACGCGCCCCCGAAACCGACCTGGGACCCCAGGGACCCGGTCCGCCCGCTGCTGCGGCCGACCATCCGGATAAGGCTCACCCTGCTGTACGGCGGGATGTTCCTGATCGCCGGCATCCTGCTGCTCGCGATCATCTACCTGTTCACCGCGCAGGCCCTGCGCGACAGCACCTCGGAGCTGCCCTTCAGGGTGGTCACCGGCACCGTCCAGCCGACCAGCGACTGGTGTCAGCTGCCGGAGAAGTCCACCGGCGAGATGCTCAACAACGCGGTCACCATGTGCATGCGCCACCAGAGCGACCTGGCCCTGGACGACCTGCTGCGCCGCTCCCTGTTCGCCCTGCTCGGCCTCAGCATCATCGCCTTCGCCTTCGGATACGCGATGGCGGGCCGGGTGCTCTCCCCGCTCGGCCGGATCACCCGGACCGCCCGTCAGGTGGCCGGATCCGATCTGTCCCGGCGGATCGAGCTGGACGGCCCCGACGACGAGCTCAAGGAGCTCGCCGACACCTTCGACGAGATGCTGGAGCGCCTGGAGCGGGCCTTCAGCGCCCAGCAGCGCTTCGTCGCCAACGCCTCGCACGAGCTGCGCACCCCGCTCGCCATCAACCGCACCCTCCTGGAGGTCCAGCTCTCCGACCCGGAGGCGCCGGTGGAGCTCCAGCAGCTCGGAAAGACGCTGCTGGCCACCAACGAGCGCAGCGAGCAGCTGGTCGAGGGCCTGCTGCTGCTGGCCCGCAGCGACAACGAGATCGTCGAGCGCAAGTCGGTCGACCTCGCGGAGGTCGCCTCCCGCGCCATGGACCAGGTGCACGCCGAGGCCGAGGCCAAGGGCGTGGAGTTCCGCGGCGAGCGGGCGCCGGCCGTGGTCCAGGGCAACGGCGTGCTGCTGGAGAGGATCGCGCTGAACCTGGTGCAGAACGCCGTCCGGTACAACGTCCCGGAGGGCGGCTGGGTGGAGGTCACCACCACGACCGGCAACGGTCAGGCGGTCCTGGAGGTCTCCAACACGGGACCTGTGGTCCCCGCCTACGAGATCGACAACCTTTTCGAGCCATTCCGGCGCCTCCGGCAGGAGCGCACGGGCAGCGACAAGGGGGTCGGCCTCGGCCTGTCGATCGCGCGCTCCGTCGCGCGTGCTCACGGGGGCCGTATCATCGCGGAGCCCCGCGAGGGCGGCGGCCTCGTGATGCGTGTCACTCTGCCGATCTGACACACTACACGAGCCGACCGGATTTGTTCGCTTTGCGCGGAATTTCCGGTCCCCATTCCCGAGACGCTCCTGTGTGATCGATCACAGGAATGGGTGTCCGTCCCTCCACTCTCCGTGATCGCGAATTCCCTCGGAAAACCCTGAAAAGTCCGGGTTTCCGGGGGTCCGAATGGCGGGAAGTACACGGGGTGGCGCCTGAGAGGGACGACCGACGGACCGTGTACGGTCCGGTTCGCCACCCAAAGCCGCTCACTCATGAGAGGGCGGATTGGGTGTCGATTGAGTAACAGACCTTGATGTGAGGCAAAATCTCCGCCTCGGGTCGGGCACAAGTCCGGCCTCTCACGCGTTACGTGCGCTGGAGACACCGCAAACCACCCAGAGGGGGAGAGCGACATGGCAACGGATTACGACACCCCACGCAAGACCGACGACGACGTCGACTCGGACAGCCTTGAAGAACTGAAGGCCCGCCGGAACGACAAGTCGACCTCGACCGTCGACGTCGACGAGTTCGAGGCCGCCGAGGGCCTGGAGCTTCCGGGCGCCGATCTCTCGAACGAGGAGCTCGCCGTCCGGGTCCTGCCCAAGCAGGCCGACGAGTTCACCTGCATGAGCTGCTTCCTCGTGCACCACCGCAGTCAGCTGGCCCGGGAGAAGAACGGCCAGCCGATCTGCCGCGACTGCGACTGAGATCGAGCGGCCGTGGCAGGCGACACACCGTCTTGGAAGCGGCGGCTCCGGCTCCCCGGGAGGCCGGAGGCGAACAAGGGCGGCTCGGGCCCGGCAGAGGGCGGTCATGACACCTCCTCCGCCGAGCACTCCGCCCCCCTGCCCACCCCTGGCGCACGTGACGACGAGCGAGGCCACGCGGCCTCGCTCGAAGCAGCGCCGCACCAGGCCGACCACCGGCCCGACCCGGACCGGGACGCAGGCCCCGGGGGCGACCGCCCCAAGGGAGGCGTCCTGCGGCGCGTGGCCGACCCCGCGCGCGCCCGGCTCGACCGCGTGAAGCTCGACCGCGCCCGCGTCGAAGCCGTACGCCGCGGAGTCAAACGCGGCGGTCAGGGCGCCAAGGCGGGCCTCGGCTATCTCGCCGACCGCGTCATCGAGATCGCCCCGCGCGTCCCCGTACGGGACCTCGACACCCTGCGCCGGCAGTTCCCCGGCCTCGGCCCCGAGCAGCTCGCCGACAAGCTGATCAACGGCGCGGCCAACGCCAGCGCCACCGTCGGCGCCGGCATCGGAGCCGCCGCCATGCTGCCCGTACCGCCCGCGATGCCGGCCGAACTGGCCGCGGAGATCACCGGCGTCGCCGCCATCGAGCTGAAACTCATCGCCGAACTGCACGAGGTCTACGGCCTGCGGCCGCCCGGCACCCTCACCCAGCGCTCGGCCGCCTACCTGACCTCCTGGGCCGAGGAGCGCGGCATCGACCCCACCAAGCCCACCACCGTCAACGCGGCCCTCGGCGGACAGCTCAAGCGCGAACTGCGCCAGCAGATCATGAAGCGCATGGTGCGCAACCTGCCGAACCTCACCCCGTTCATGGTGGGCGCGGCCGTCGGCGCCGTCATGAACCGGCGCGACACCAAGAAACTCGCCGCGCACGTCCGCACGGACCTGCGCGCCCGTCAGATCCCCTGGGACGCCCTCCCGGCCCAGCCCCCGCTGGAGCGGCCGGAGAACCCCAAGGAGATCGACTTCTAGGCTCCGGGCCGCCCCACCGGGCGCCGAGGCCCTAGGCCGCCGGAGCGTCGCTGCGGGCCGCCTGGAGGGCCGCCACGAGTGCCTCGGGGTCCCGGGTGGAGAGGTAGACGTACGGGGTCGGGTCCGCCGGGTCCGTCACCTCGACCCGTACGGCCGTCGGCACATAGCTGCGCATCACCATGAAGGCACGCGGATCGGCCTTGTACGTGCGCCAGGCCCGCGCCTCCTCGGCGTCCAGGGCCTCGGGCGCACCGAGCGCCGCGACCGGAATCCGCGCGTCCGCCGCGACGAGCGAACCCGCCACCACCCGGATCCGGGCGGAGCCGTACGAGGAGACCGCCACCGCCGCGAGCGCCCCGGCCGCGATCAGACCCACGAACGTCGGCACCGTCCCCAGCGGGAACATGATCAACCCGCCGGACAGGCCGAGGAGCACCACGATCACCCACCAGGAGCGAGGCGCGGTCAGGCGTTCGTCGAAGCTCGGCGCGGTCGGGGGCACGGAAGGCTGCTGCATGCGTCCAAGCTTGGCACGGCGCGACCCGCGCCCGGCCGCGCGGGTAAGGTCTGCGCCTGTGACTGGAACATCTGCCGCTCTCACACCGCCGGCCGACGCCATACCGCCGGTACGCCACGCCGACGCGCCCGCCCCCGGCGAGCTGCTCGGCGCGCACTACGAGTACTGCTTCGGGTGCGGCGGCGGGCAGCCCCACGGGCTGCACCTGGAGGCGCGGGCGGGCGAGGGCGTGACCGTCACCGCCGAGTTCACCGTGACCCCCGACCACCAGGGCGCCCCCGGTCTCGCGCACGGCGGCGTGCTCGCCACCGCGCTCGACGAGACCCTCGGCTCCCTGAACTGGCTGCTGCGGGTGATCGCCGTGACCGGACGCCTGGAGACCGACTTCGTGCGGCCCGTCCCGGTCGGCACCCTGCTCCACCTCCAGGCCGAGGTCACCGCCGTACACGGCCGCAAGATCTTCTCGACCGCCGTCGGCCGGATCGGCGGGCCCCAAGGCCCCGTCGCCGTCCGCGCCGACGCCCTCTTCATCGAGGTCAAGGTCGACCACTTCATCGACAACGGCCGCCCGGAGGAGATCCGGGCCGCCATGTCCGACCCCGACCAGGTCAGGCGCGCCCGCGCCTTCGAGGTGAACCCCTGATGCGCAATCCCGTCGACGTACTCATCCGCCGCCTGGACCCGGAGGTGCCGATCCCGGCCTATGGCCACCCCGGTGACGCCGGCGCCGATCTGGTGACCACCGAGGCCGCCGTGCTCGCCCCGGGGGAGCGGGCCGTCCTGCCCACCGGCGTCTCCATCGCCCTGCCCGACGGCTACGCCGCCTTCGTGCACCCGCGCTCCGGTCTGGCGGCCCGCTGCGGCGTCGCGCTCGTGAATGCCCCGGGGACGGTCGATGCCGGGTACCGTGGAGAGATCAAGGTGATCGTGGTCAACCTGGACCCGCGCGAGAGCGTGCGGTTCGAACGGTTCGACCGGATCGCCCAGCTGGTCGTCCAGCAGGTCGAGAAGGTGCGCTTCCACGAGGTGGCGGAGCTTCCCGGCTCCGCGCGGGCCGAGGGGGGCTTCGGGTCCACCGGCGGTCATGCCGCCGTGGACGGCACTACGGGTGGGAATCGATACGCTTCGGTCGTATCCGACCGGGAAGGACAGTGACGTGTTCGGACGTCGCAAGAAGAGCGGTGCCGCTGCGGACGCAGCGGTCGATGCCGAGCAGGTCGTCGAGGCGGTGGACTCCGAAGACGCGGCCGGGACGGCCGAGGGGTCGCGCCGGGTGAACCTTCCGCCGGCGCCCCGGCCCGACGGTCCCTGGGACATCTCCGAGGTCAGCAAGCCCGAAGAGGGCCGGGTCGACCTCGGCGGCCTCTTCGTGCCCGGGGTCGAGGGCATGGAGCTGCGGGTGGAGGTGGCCGGCGACGCGATCGTCGCGGCCACCGTCGTGCTGCGCGACAGCGCCGTGCAGCTCCAGGCCTTCGCCGCGCCGAAGAAGGAAGGCATCTGGGGCGAGGTCCGCGACGAGATCGCGAGCGGCATCACCCAGCAGGGCGGCGCCATCGAAGAGGTCGAGGGTCCGCTGGGCTGGGAGCTGCGGGCCCAGGTGCCCGTGCAGCTGCCGGACGGCAACCGTGGCGTGCAGCTGGTGCGCTTCGTCGGCGTCGACGGCCCGCGCTGGTTCCTGCGCGGCGTGATCTCCGGCCAGGGCGCGGTGCAGCCCGAGGCCGCCGGCCTCCTGGAGCAGATCTTCCGGGACACTGTGGTCGTCCGCGGCGAGGGCCCGATGGCCCCGCGCGACCCGATCGTCCTCAAGCTGCCCAACGACGCCCAGATGGTGCCGGACGGCGTGCAGCAGGAGGAGCAGGCGGGCTCCCGCTTCTCCGGCGGCATGGGCCAGCTGCAGCGCGGACCGGAGATCTCCGAGATCCGCTGACACCGGCCGGCCCGGACACCGTCCGCCCTGGACACCGTCCGGCCCGGACACCGTCCGGACTCGTCGGCGCGGGCCGACCGCACGAGCGACGCCCGGTGGGCCGCTTCCCTCCACCCGTACCCCGGTACGGAGCGGGCGGGGGAGCGGCCCACCGGGCTTTTCCACAGCAGGCGCCCGGAGCGCCGACGAGACCCCTGGACGGGCCGTCCGGGTTATCCACAGGCCTGGCACCGGCCGCCGCGGTCGGCCCATACTGACGGCGCACACGTTCGCACCAGGGGGGTACACGGTGAGTGAGAGCAACGCGCGGACCGGCACGGCCGTGATCGACGACCCGGCCGGCGCGCCGATGGTCCGGGTCGAGGACCTGCACCGTTCGTACGGGACGGGGGCCGCCGCCGTCCACGCCCTGCGCGGGGTCTCCTTCGACATCGCCCGCGGCGAACTGGTCGCCCTCAAGGGCCGCTCGGGCTCCGGCAAGACCACCCTGCTCAACCTCGTCGGCGGCCTCGACACCGCCGACCGGGGCCGGGTCGTCATCGACGGCACCGACCTCGCCGAGCTGGGCGAGGACGGCCTCCTGGAGCTGCGCCGCGACCGCATCGGCTTCATCTTCCAGTCCTTCGGGCTCATCCCCATCCTCACCGCCGCCGAGAACGTGGGCGTGCCCATGCGACTGCGCAGGACCGACCCGAAGGAGCGCGACGAACGGGTCGCCCTGCTGCTCGCCCTCGTCGGGCTCGCCGACCACGCGGCCCAGCGCCCCGGCGAGCTCTCCGGCGGCCAGCAGCAGCGGGTCGCCATCGCCCGCGCCCTCGCCAACCGGCCCGCGCTGCTGATAGCCGACGAGCCCACCGGCCAGCTCGACGCCGAGACCGGCCTCGCGGTCATGGAGCTGCTGCGGGCCGTGGTCCGCAGCGAGGGCTGCACGGCCCTGGTCGCCACCCACGACCACCAGCTCCTCGGCCTCGCCGACCGGGTGCTGGAGCTGCGCGACGGCGAGATCATCGAGCACTAGACACCTCCTGGGGCGTGCCGTCCGAGCCGGGCGGGTTCGGGCCATCAGGATCACGTCAAGACGACCCCGGACGCCCACACCCGCGCCGAATGTCCGTTTCGCTGGACGTAAGGTCGAGCCATGGCACGCGGCACACTTCGGATCTACCTCGGCGCGGCGCCGGGCGTCGGCAAGACGTACGCCATGCTCTCCGAGGGGCACCGGCGGGTCGAGCGCGGTACGGACTGCGTGGTGGCGTTCGTGGAGCACCACGGCCGGCCGCGTACGGAGGTGATGCTGCACGGCCTGGAGACGGTGCCGCGCAAGGACATCGCGTACCGGGGCACCACCTTCCCCGAGATGGACGTCGACGCCGTCCTCGCCCGCCGGCCCGCCGTCGCCCTCGTCGACGAGCTCGCCCACACCAACGTCCCCGGCTCGCGCAACGCCAAGCGCTGGCAGGACGTCGAGGAGCTCCTGGCCGCCGGGATAGACGTCATATCCACCGTCAACATCCAGCACCTGGAGTCCCTCGGCGACGTGGTCGAGTCGATCACGGGCGTACGGCAGCGGGAGACCGTCCCCGACGAGATCGTCCGCCGCGCCGACCAGATCGAACTCGTCGACATGTCGCCTCAGGCCCTGCGGCGCCGCATGGCCCACGGCAACATCTACCAGCCCGACAAGGTCGACGCCGCCCTCTCCAACTACTTCCGGCCCGGGAACCTGACGGCGCTGCGGGAGCTCGCGCTGCTGTGGACCGCCGACCGGGTCGACGCCTACCTGCGGCAGTACCGCGGCGAACACAACATCCGCTCCACCTGGCAGGCCCGGGAACGGATCGTCGTCGGCCTCACCGGCGGCCCCGAGGGCCGCACCCTGATCCGGCGCGCCGCCCGGCTCGCCGAGAAGGGCGCGGGCGGCGAGGTCCTCGCCGTCTACGTCTCCCGCAGCGACGGCCTCACCGCCGCCTCCCCGAAGGAGCTCGCCGACCAGCGCACCCTCGTGGAGGACCTCGGCGGAACCTTTCACCACGTCATAGGCGACGACGTGCCCTCCGCACTCCTCGAATTCGCCCGCGGCGTCAACGCCACCCAGATCGTCCTCGGCTCCAGCCGCCGCCGCTCCTGGCAGTACGTCCTCGGCCCCGGAGTGGGCCAGACCGTCGCCCGCGACTCCGGTCCCGACCTCGACGTCCACATCGTCACCCACGAGGAGGCGGCCAAGGGCCGCGGTCTGCCCGTCGCCCGCGGCGCCCGGCTCGGCCGCGCCCGGATCGCCTGGGGCTGGGCCGTCGGCGTCGGCGGACCGGTCCTGCTCAGCCTGCTGTTCACCCATGTCGACGCGGACCTCGGCCTCGCCAACGACATGCTGCTCTTCCTCGCCCTGACCGTCGCCGCCGCCCTCCTCGGCGGACTGCTCCCCGCCCTGGCGTCGGCGGCCTTCGGCTCGCTGCTCCTGAACTGGTTCTTCACCCCGCCCCTGCACCGGCTGACCATCGCCGACCCCAAGAACATCGTCGCCATCGCCGTCTTCTTCGGCGTCGGCGTCGCCGTCGCCTCCGTCGTCGACCTCGCCGCCCGCCGCACCCACCAGGCCGCCCGGCTGCGCGCCGAGTCCGAGGTCCTGTCCCATCTCGCCGGCAGCGTCCTGCGCGGCGAGTCCAGCCTGGAGGCGCTCCTCGAACGGGTCCGGGAGACCTTCTCGATGGAGTCCGTCGCCCTCCTGGAACGGGCCGGCGACGTCGCGCCGTGGACCTGTGCCGCGAGCGTCGGCACCAGGCCCGTGGCCCGGCCCGAGGACGCCGACGTCGACATGCCCGTCGGCGACCATCTCGCGCTCGCCCTGAGCGGCCGGGTGCTGCCCGCGGAGGACCGCCGGGTGCTCGGCGCCTTCGCCGCCCAGGCCGCCGTCGTCCTCGACCGCCAGCGACTCGTCGACGAGGCCGGGGAGGCCCGCAAACTCGCCGAGGGCAACAAGATCCGCACCTCGCTGCTCGCCGCCGTCAGCCACGACCTGCGCACCCCGCTGGCCGGTATCAAGGCCTCCGTCTCCTCGCTGCGCTCCGACGACGTCGAATGGTCCGACGAGGACCGGGCCCTGCTCCTCGAAGGCATCGAGGAGGGCGCCGACCGGCTCGACCACCTCGTCGGGAACCTCCTGGACATGTCCCGGCTCCAGACCGGCACCGTCACCCCGCTCATCCGCCCCACCGACCTCGACGAGGTCGTGCCGATGGCCCTCGGCGGCGTCCCCGACGGCAGCGTCGAGCTCGACATCCCCGAGACCCTGCCCATGGTCGCCGTCGACCGCGGCCTCCTGGAGCGGGCCGTCGCCAACATCGTCGAGAACGCCGTCAAGTACAGCCCCGACGGCGTCCCGGTCGTCGTCGGCGCCAGCGTCCTCGGCCGGCGCCTCGAACTGCGGGTGACCGACCGCGGCCCCGGGGTCCCCGACGCGGGCAAGGACGGCATCTTCGAGCCGTTCCAGCGCTTCGGCGACGCCCCGCGCGGCTCGGGCGTCGGCCTCGGCCTCGCGGTCGCCCGCGGCTTCGTCGAGGCCATGGGCGGCACCATCACCGCCGAGGACACCCCCGGCGGCGGGCTCACGATGGTGCTGACCCTGCCCACCGCCGGCCAGGACACCGCCGCCCGGGCCACGCGTGCCGAGGCCCCGGGCGCCCAGGCCCCGGGCCCTCAGGACACCGCCCGGCCGCCGGACGGCACCGACGCCAGGACGGCGCACCCCGTCACCTGACCCGGTACCGCCGGGCCCCCGCCCGCCCCCGTAACCCCGCCCACCCCCGTAACCCCGCCCCACCCCCGTACCGGCGACAAGCCGACCGGCGACAAACCCGACCGACGCAAAGGAAGGTCCCCCTCCATGACCCGGGTCCTCGTGGTCGACGACGAACCACAGATCGTCCGCGCCCTGGTGATCAACCTCAAGGCACGGAAGTACGAGGTCGACGCGGCGCCGGACGGTGCCACCGCCCTCCGGCTCGCCGCCGAGCGTCACCCCGACGTCGTCGTCCTCGACCTCGGACTGCCCGACATGGACGGCGTCGAGGTGATCAAGGGCCTGCGCGGCTGGACCCGGGTGCCGATCCTCGTGCTGTCCGCCCGCCAGACCTCCGACGAGAAGGTCGAGGCGCTCGACGCGGGCGCCGACGACTACGTCACCAAGCCCTTCGGCATGGACGAGCTGCTGGCCCGGCTGCGCGCCGCCGTCCGCCGGGCCGAGCCGGTCGGCGGCGGCGAGAACGGCGTCGTGGTCGTCGAGACCGAGGGCTTCACGGTCGACCTCGCCGCGAAGAAGGTCCACCGGGCCGGCAAGGACGTCCGGCTCACCCCGACCGAGTGGCACCTCCTGGAGGTCCTGGTCCGCAACAGCGGCCGCCTGGTGAGCCAGAAGCAACTCCTCCAGGAGGTCTGGGGACCCTCGTACGGGACCGAGACCAACTACCTGCGCGTGTACATGGCGCAGCTGCGACGGAAGCTGGAGCAGGACCCCTCCCACCCCCGCCACTTCGTCACCGAACCGGGCATGGGCTACCGCTTCGAACACTGAGTTCGGTGCCGGGTCCGGCGTCGGCGGGGGCCGGTACGCTTTCTGTATGAGTGCTGCACCGCGTACAGAGAAGCCGGCCGGGCGCTTCCGCCGTATGCTCGACCGCCTTTCCACCTCGCAGGAGGAGCTGGAGTCGGTGGAGCTCCGGGAGGACTCCGCGGCCTCGGGGTGCACGCGCATCTCCGACTGCGCCGACCGACAGATAGTCAAGGTGACTGGTACGTTGCGCACGGTCACCCTGCGTCCCCGGGCGGGGGTGCCCGCGCTGGAGGCCGAGCTGTTCGACGGCACGGCACCGCTGGACGTCGTCTGGCTGGGCCGCCGGTCCATCGTGGGCATCGAGCCGGGCCGCAAGCTGATCGCCTCCGGCCGCATCTCGATGAGCCACGGCCGGCGGGTCCTCTTCAACCCCAAATACGAGCTGCGACCGCTCGGACAGGAGTAGCCGGTGACGTCAGTCGACAAGCCGACCACCGACCAGGGAGCCGAGACCGGCCCCGTCGCCGACAAGGCGGTGACCGAGGCCGCGCTCTTCGAGGCCTTCGGCGGAGTGCGCGGCATGGTGGAGACGGTCCTGCCGGGCCTGCTCTTCGTCACCATCTACACGATCAACAAGAACCTGCACTTCTCGGCCATCGCCGCCCTCGGGGTCTCGCTCGTCCTCGTGGCCGTCCGGCTGGTCCGCCGCGACACCGTCAAGCACGCCTTCAGCGGCGTCTTCGGCGTCGCCTTCGGCGTCGTCTTCGCGATGATGACCGGCAACGCCAAGGACTTCTACCTGCCGGGCATGCTCTACACGCTCGGCCTCGGCCTCGCCTACATCGTCACCACGCTCGCCGGCGTGCCCCTGATCGGCCTCATCCTCGGCCCGGTCTTCAAGGAGAACCTCTCCTGGCGCACCCGCAACCCCGGCCGCAAGAAGGCGTACGCGAAGGCCAGCTGGGCCTGGGGCCTGATCCTTCTGACGAAGTGCGCGATCCTCTTCCCGCTGTACTGGTGGGCCGACACCACGCAGCTCGGCTGGGTGCTGGTCGCCCTGAAGATCCCGCCCTTCCTGCTCGCGGTCTATCTGACCTGGGTGTTCCTCGCCAAGGCGCCGCCGCCCATCGACGTGTTCGCCGAGATGGAGGCCGAGGAGCAGGCCGAGAAGGCCCGCAAGGCCGAGGAACGGGCCGAGCAGGCCCGCACGGCCGAGGCACAGGGCCGCTCCGAGGCGTAGCCCCGCGCACGCGCCCCGGACCAGGCGCCCCCGCGCGTACGAGAGGGGCCCGGGACCTTCGACAGGTCCCGGGCCCCACCCGCGTACCGCCCCGTGAGACGGCGTCCGTACGGCGTACCGCCCGTGAGACGGCGTCCGTACGGCTCAGGAGTCGGTGCTCTCCCGGCGGACCGACAGCAGCTCCTCCAGCTGCTCCTCGCGCGCCTGGGTGGCCACGAACAGCAGCTCGTCGCCCGCCTCCAGCGTCTCCTCCGGGCTCGGCGTCAGGACCCGCGAGCCGCGGATGATCGTCACCAGGGAGGTGTCCTGCGGCCAGGCCACGTCACCCACCTGCGTGCCCGCGATCCCCGACTCCGGCGGAAGCGTCAGCTCCACCAGGTTGGCGTCGCCGTGGCTGAAGCGCAGCAGCCGGACCAGGTCGCCGACGCTCACCGCCTCCTCCACCAGGGCCGACATCAGACGCGGCGTCGAGACGGCCACGTCCACGCCCCACGCCTCGTTGAACAGCCACTCGTTCTTCGGGTTGTTCACCCGGGCGACCACGCGCGGCACGCCGTACTCGGTCTTGGCGAGCAGCGACACCACCAGATTGACCTTGTCGTCGCCGGTCGCCGCGATGACGACGTTGCAGCGCTGCAGCGCCGCCTCGTCCAGCGACGTGATCTCGCAGGCGTCGGCGAGCAGCCACTCCGCCTGCGGCACCCGCTCCACCGAGATGGCGGTCGGGGCCTTGTCGATGAGCAGGACGTCGTGCCCGTTCTCCAGGAGCTCGCCCGCGATGGAACGGCCCACCGCGCCGGCGCCGGCAATAGCGACACGCATCAGTGACCGCCCTCCTCGGGGCCCTCGGCGAAGGCCGCCTCGACCTTGGCGATCTCGTCCGTCCGCATCATCACGTGGACGAGGTCACCCTCCTGAAGCACCGTCTGGGAGGTCGGCAGGACCGCTTCGCCCAGCCGGGTGAGAAACGCCACCCGCACCCCGGTCTCCTCCTGGAGCCGGCTCACCTTGTGGCCGATCCACGCCGGGGAGGTGTGCACCTCCGCGAGCTGCACCCCGCCGCTCGGGTCACGCCACAGCGGCTCCGCGCCCGACGGCAGCAGCCGCCGCAGCATCTGGTCGGCGGTCCAGCGGACCGTCGCCACCGTCGGAATGCCCAGACGCTGGTAGACCTCGGCACGCCGGGGGTCGTAGATGCGGGCGGCCACGTTCTCGATGCCGAACATCTCGCGCGCCACCCGCGCCGCGATGATGTTGGAGTTGTCGCCGCTGCTCACCGCGGCGAACGCACCGGCCTCCTCGATCCCCGCCTCACGCAGCGTGTCCTGGTCGAAGCCCACGCCCGTGACCCGGCGCCCGCCGAAACCCGAGCCCAGGCGGCGGAAAGCCGTCGGGTCCTGGTCCACGACCGCGACCGTGTGCCCCTGCTGTTCCAGGGTCTGCGCGAGAGCGGCTCCCACTCGCCCGCAGCCCATGATGACGATGTGCACGTCCCCTTACCCCGCACTCCTGATCGTCTTGCTGACCTGCGAAAACACCCTGCTCACAACTTTCCTCGCCCGATTCGCCCGGGCCGTGGCGGGCAGCGCCATCAACGCGCTGCCCGGTCCGAGCTTATGCGGCAACAGGGGCCGGGACCTCATCCGAGGTGGTGACCCAGGGAGATTCCGTGCGGATCGGGGGTGCCGGTCGGCATGGCGCTTTTCGAACGCTTACGATCCTCTGTTGTGTCCAAACTGACCGACGTGCCCAAACGGATCCTGATCGGACGGGCCCTGCGCAGCGACAAGCTCGGCGAGACCCTCCTGCCGAAGCGCATCGCCCTCCCCGTCTTCGCCTCCGACCCGCTCTCCTCGGTGGCGTACGCGCCGGGCGAGGTCCTCCTCGTCCTGTCCGTCGCGGGCCTGTCGGCGTACCACTTCAGCCCCTGGATCGCGCTGGCCGTCGTCGTCCTGATGTTCACGGTCGTCGCGTCGTACCGGCAGAACGTCCACGCCTACCCGAGCGGCGGCGGCGACTACGAGGTCGCCAACACCAACCTCGGCCCCAAGGCCGGACTCACCGTCGCCAGCGCCCTGCTCGTCGACTACGTCCTCACCGTCGCCGTCTCCATCTCCTCCGGCATCGAGAACCTCGGCTCCGCCGTGCCGTTCGTCGTCGAGCACAAGGTGTTCTCGGCCATCGCGGTGATCGTGCTGCTCACCGTCATGAACCTGCGCGGAGTGAAGGAGTCCGGCGGCCTCTTCGCCATCCCGACGTACGTCTTCGTCTTCGGCGTCTTCGCGATGATCATCTGGGGTGCCTGGCGCGGCATCGTCCTCGACGAGACCATGCGGGCGCCTACCGCCGACTTCGAGATCAAGCCCGAGCACCAGGGCCTGGCCGGCTTCGCCCTGCTCTTCCTGCTGCTGCGCGCCTTCTCCTCCGGCTGTGCCGCCCTCACCGGCGTCGAGGCCATCTCCAACGGCGTCCCCGCCTTCCGCAAGCCGAAGTCGAAGAACGCCGCCACCACCCTCGCGCTCATGGGCGGCCTCGCCGTCACCATGTTCTGCGGCATCATCTTCCTGGCCACCGCCACCAACGTCCGGATGGCCGAGAAGCCCGCCCACGACCTGCTCCTGAACGGCAAGCCGGTCGGCGAGGACTACGTCCAGGACCCGGTCATCTCGCAGGTCGCCGCCGCCGTCTTCGGCGAGCACACCTTCTTCTTCGTGCTGCTGGCCGCGGCCACCGCGCTCGTCCTCTTCCTGGCCGCCAACACCGCGTACAACGGCTTCCCGCTGCTCGGCTCGATCCTCGCCCAGGACCGCTATCTGCCGCGCCAGCTGCACACCCGGGGCGACCGCCTCGCCTTCTCCAACGGCATCGTGCTGCTCGCCGGCGCCGCCGCCCTCCTGGTCTGGGTCTACGGAGCCGACTCGACCAAGCTCATCCAGCTCTACATCGTCGGCGTCTTCGTCTCCTTCACCCTCAGCCAGATCGGCATGGTCCGGCACTGGAACCGGCACCTCGGGACCGAACGCGACCCGGCCAAGCGCCGCCGCATGATCCGCTCCCGCGCGATCAACACCTTCGGCGCCTTCTTCACCGGCCTCGTCCTGGTCGTCGTGCTCGCCACCAAGTTCACCCACGGCGCCTGGGTCGCGCTGCTCGGCATGGTGATCTTCTACGTGACGATGACCGCGATCCGGAAGCACTACGACTCGGTGGCCGCGGAGATCGCCGCAGCCGAGGAGCGCCCCGACGAGTACGTCCGCCCGTCCCGGGTCCGCTCGGTCGTCCTGGTCTCCAAGCTGCACAAGCCCACCCTGCGCGCCCTCGCCTACGCCAAGCTGATGCACGCCCACGAGCTGGAGGCGCTCACCGTCAACGTCGACCCCGCCGAGACCAAGGCCCTCAAGGCGGAGTGGGAGCGGCGCGGCATCAACGTGCCGCTGAAGATCCTCGACTCGCCGTACCGGGAGATCACCCGGCCGGTCATCGAGTACGTGAAGAACCTCCGCAAGGAGAGCCCCAGGGACGCCGTCTCCGTCTACATCCCCGAGTACGTGGTCGGTCACTGGTACGAGCACTTCCTGCACAACCAGAGCGCCCTGCGCCTCAAGGGCCGGCTGCTGTTCACGCCGGGCGTGATGGTGACCTCCGTGCCGTACCAGCTCCGCTCCTCCGAGGTGGCGAAGAAGCGCGAGAAGAAGCGCCAGGAGTGGAACGCACCGGGCTCGGTGCGCCGCGGGCCGGTGGAGAAGGGGCAGCGGGAACCGGCGGGAAAGAACAACTAGACTGGTGGGCTGCTGTGGAAGCAGCCCACTGCCTCCCTCCCCCTTCCTGTGCTCTCCCCCTCGTTCTTTCTCTGTCTGGAGCCCCCGATCATGCAGAACACCCCTGTTTCGTCGCTGGTCGGGGAGGAGTACGAGGTCGAGGTCGGCCCCGTGGCCCACGGCGGCCACTGCATCGCCCGCACGGAGGGCGGCCGGGTCCTCTTCGTCCGCCACGCGCTGCCGGGCGAGCGCGTCCGCGTCCGCGTCACCGAGGGCGAGGAGACCTCCCGCTTCCTGCGCGCCGACGCCGTCGAGATCCTGCAGGCGTCCAAGGACCGCATCGAGGCGCCGTGCCCCTTCGCGGGCCCCGGCAAGTGCGGCGGCTGCGACTGGCAGCACGCCAAGCCGGGCGCCCAGCGCCGCCTCAAGGGCGAAGTCGTCGCCGAGCAGCTGAAGCGGCTCGCGGGCCTCACGCCCGAGGAGGCCGGCTGGGACGGCACCGTCGTGCCGGCCGAGGGCGACAAGCTTCCCGCGGGCGAGGTCCCGCAGTGGCGCACCCGCGTGCAGTACGCGGTCGACGCCGAGGGCCACGCCGGGCTGCGCAAGCACCGCTCGCACGAGGTCGAGGTCATCGACCACTGCATGATCGCGGCCGAGGGCGTCTCGGAGCTCGGCATCGAGAAGCGCACCTGGGAGGGCATGGCGTCGATCGAGGCCGTCGCGGCCACCGGCTCCCAGGACCGCCAGGTCATCCTCACCCCGCGCCCGGGCGCGCGGCTGCCGCTGGTCGAGCTGGACAAGCCGGTCTCCGTGCTGCGCGTCGACGAGAAGGACGGCGGGGTCCACCGCGTCCACGGCCGCCCCTTCGTCCGCGAGCGCGCCGACGGCCGCACCCACCGCGTGGGCAACGGCGGCTTCTGGCAGGTCCACCCGAAGGCCGCCGACACCCTGGTGACGGCCGTCATGCAGGGCCTGCTGCCCCGCAAGGGCGAGACCGCCCTCGACCTCTACTGCGGCGTCGGCCTCTTCGCGGGCGCCCTCGCCGACCGCCTCGGCGACCAGGGCGCCGTCCTGGGCATCGAATCCGGCAAGCGCGCGGTGGAGGACGCCCGCCACAACCTGGCCGACTTCCCGCGCGTCCGCATCGAGCAGGGCAAGGTCGAATCTGTCCTCCCGCGCACGGGCATCACCGACGTCGACCTCATCGTCCTCGACCCCCCACGCGCCGGCGCCGGCAAGGACACCGTCCGCCACCTCGCCGCCCTCTCCGCCCGCCGCATCGCCTACGTCGCCTGCGACCCGGCGGCTTTGGCGCGGGACCTGGCGTACTTCCGGGAGGGGGGGTACAGGGTGCGGACGCTGAGGGCGTTCGACCTGTTTCCGATGACGCACCATGTGGAGTGCGTGGCGATTCTGGAGCCGGTGAAGTAAAGGCTCTGACCTGCGGTTTCGCGGGGGCGCCCGTGGGCAATCCGGCGCGTGCGGCTGAGTGTCCGACCTCCGGGAACACGGCAGCCCCGGTCACCGTAGGGTCGTATGTCGGTCGAGTGCCGAGCGTGACCGATGGTGTACGTGGCTGTGGGGTGTCACTTCCGGCCAGGGTCCATTTCATGCCGAGCCGGTAGGCGCGTGAGATCACGTCTTGGACTCCGGGGCCGTCCGCAGGGGTGAACCATCGCACCTCGCGTCCGATGACGAGTTCGCCCTTCTGGCGCTTGATGAGGGCGATGGCCCTTTGCGGACCAGGCCGGGCAGGCGGTCTCAGCGATCCGGTCACTGACGGCCTCCGGTGGGCGGCCGACGCGACGGCTCTGGCTCGGGAGGCGATCGGCCTGCTGGCTGGGGCGGTCGAGCGTGTCGACGACTCCGACGGCCGGCGATGACTCCGCTCGGCGGTCTCACGGCCGCCCAGATGGCCCGGGACGCCGCGCGCTTTGAACGTGAGGCCAAGGCTGTCGCCAGACTCGACCACATCGGACTCGCGGCCGTCTACGACCTGGGGGTCGAGACTGGCACGCACTACCTGGTCATGCAGTACGTGCAAGGCTTGGTCCTCGGGGACTACATCGCGGAGCGCGAGCCGCTCTCCGTGGCGGAAACCGCCGCGGAGAGCGTGCAATTCTGCTCCACGCTGGCGGCTGCCCACGCCCGGGGCGTCGTCCACAGGGACCTTAAGCCGGGCAACGTCCGGATCCGCACGGACGGCGTCGTCAAGGTGCTCGACTTCAGGGTGGCTGCGATCCTCGACACCGACACCGAGAAGCTCACCACGACCGGGGAGCGGCTCGGCAGCTTTCTGTACATGGCGCCGGAACAGGTGATGGGCGAACCCGTCGAACCCGTCGACCGGCGCACCGACCTCTATGCCCTCGACTGCCTCCTGCACGAGATGCTCACCGGCAGGCCGGTGTTCGAGCAGGAGTCCGCGCTGGTCGTGCAGGGTCTCCACACGGGGACCGAGCCCGAGCCGCTGAGATCGCTGCGGCCGGACGTCCCCGAGGGGATCGAGGCACTGGTCCTGGACATGCTGGCGAAGAAGCCGACCGACCGGCCTGCCCACGCGAGCGAGGTGTTCCGGCGCCTGGCCGCACTTCTGCCTTCGCCGGGTAGGCCGGAAGACGCCCTGGTGCCTGGGCGGAGGCCGATCCCCGTCGGCCCTTCCTCTATCCCATGGCACCCGACGCGCGGCCCGTCCGGCAGTGGGCGAGAGAGCCCGGCGGGCCGCAATAGACCTCCTCAGTGCTGCTCGGCTCCCGCGTTCTCCCCGACCGGAGCCGGCTGCAGCGGGATGTCCAGAGCGAGCTGCTCCGGCTCGGGGGCGGTCTCGACTCCCGGCGCCGCCGCCGTGTCCGGGTCGGCGTCGGACGTCGCGTCGGCCCCGGAACCGGCCGTGCCCTCGTCGTCCTCGCTGCGGGTCGGCAGCACGTACTCCTGGGCCAGACCGGCGAGGTGGAGGGGCAGCGGCAGGCTCAGAGCGTCCGGCAGATCGGGGGCCTGCCGGAGCTGATGGACGGCGAGGGCCAGCGCCTCCGGTACGTCGCCGTCGCCGGGGTGACACCCCAGTACGGCCAGCTCCACCAGCCCGGGGTTCCACGCGGCCTTGTCGGTGTCCACGGTCACGTTGCCCTTGGAGTTGACGCGCGGAGCGAGCTTGTCGGCCGCTACCGACAGCTTGAACGTACGGGCCTTGGGCGTCGTCGACCAGAACACCCGGGCGGAATCCGGGTCCGCCGTCGGGTCCGTCCACAGATGGGCCGCGAGACCATTCGCGCCGTCCGGGTTCACCGCCCACCACTGTGCGGTCTCCCGGTTGCGCGCCGTACGCACCCGCACGAGCCGCAGGTCCGGGTCCAGACGCCGCGCCGGAGCGTGACCGTCGCGGAACTTGTCCATGACTACGGTGCCGTCCTGCAGCCACGTCCAGTGCGAGCGCATGTTCTGCCCGTGAGCCAGCAGGAGGGTTGGCGTCCCCCGCAGCGTGCGGCGGACCCGCTGGAGCCACTCCTCGGTCGCCCGGCGCTGCTCGGTCATGTCCGCCCACCAGGACAGCCGCCTGACTGGGGCCTCCCTGTCACGCGGCAAGGGCACGGTGCCGGTCGGCACCTCGGCCCGCTTGGTCAGCCGGAGAAGCATCACCGGGTACGGCACCCAGGCGCGTGCCACGTCGTCCCAGCCCTCCACCCTCGCCAGACCCGTACCGGACGGGTCCGGGGTGACCAGCACGGCGACGGGCACGTACCCGGCCCATCGGGTGCGACTGCGCCGGTTTCTGCGCACCATCCACACCGCCGCGTACCGCAGATCTTTCGGCAGCCGGCCGCCTAGGCTGTGTTCTGGGTGGACGCGCACGCCCAGCTGCCGCAGCCCGTCGTCCCATGCCTTCGCCGCGCGGAACTCCTTGTTCTTCTCGCTGTTGTAGCCCTTGGCCTTCTTAGGCACGGCCACGAACTGCGTCAGGACTCCCGCGTCGGCGCAGCCCAGCCTCAGCGCGAACTTGGCGTCGTGGTCGGTGGACGAAAAGTCTTTGGCCCGGTCGATCTCCACCAGCGCGACCGTGGGGACAGACGGCGTACCCGTGGGCGCATGGGCGCCGTGGTCCGCGAGGAAGGCGGCGACCTCACGGCGGCGGTCCCGGATAGCGGTGGTGACCGCTTCCCGCGAGTGGCGGTGGCCTTCCGGCAGGGCGAGGTCGTGACCGAGGCCGTGCGTCAGCCTGCGACAGCGCAGGCGCACGGTGAGTTCGGGGGACTGCCACTCCAGGACCACGGTGCCGTCGTAGATGTCCGCCGCGGCCGACGCATTTCCGTCGTCCTTGAGACCCAGGTGCGCTACAAGCGCGGCGATCGCGGTGTCCCTCATCTCCGGCGTCTGCCACAGCAGTTGCGTTTCCAACGTGGGGACCTCGCCCGCGCGCAGCGGCTGGGGCATGTGCCGCAGCGCGTAGGCGATGCCGACGCGGCGGGCCTCCGCACGCAGACGCTCCTCCTCGGCCTTGGCCGGCTCCTTTGAGGGCTCCCTGCGCGGGTTCGCCGGCGTGCTGCCGGACAGGCGGGTCCGCACCAGGGCGGGCACCGGTAGCAGCTGCTCCGGAAGGGCCTGCAGAGCCCACTCGACGATCTTCGACCGCTGGTCCGTCATCAGACCGGCGCCGACCTCGTGCGAGCCCATGGCCGTGCTGTAGAGGACGGCCGCACGCATGTCGTCCTTCAACCATGCCGCCGGGTCGGTCAGGATGGCCTCGGCGTCCGGGAACGACTCCCGAAGGGACATGTCGCGCAGCATGCCGGCGGGCCCGCCCCCGACCCAGTCGTGCCCTCCCGTGCTCCATGCCAGTCGTGCCACCGCGAACCGGTCGCTTGCCGGGGCTCCCGGCAGCCACGGCACCCGCGGCCGCAGCAGTACTGTGGTCTTGCGCCCGAACGGGAGGAACAGGCGGCCCGTCTTAGCGCTCACCCTGGTCGCGTAGCGGCGGATGTGGGCGTGAACATGGAAGCGGGGCAGGGGGGCGAAGGGCACGGTGTGGAGCGTGATGTTGAGGACGACGGAATACCACTCGGAGCCCTTGAGCCCCTCGAACTCCAATGCCTGCGACACGAGTTCCGCGCCTCGGTCCATGGGGCCCCGAGGCATGGCACGGAAACGGAGTCGCCCACCCCCGTAGTCAAAGGGCTCCAGCGTCAGGATCCTCCGGGCCAGCCAGTCGGTGGCCAGCTGGAACTGGCGGGGATCGGGCGCCGCCGTTCCGCCATCGGTGGGCCGCTCGTATCGCAGCAGTTCCAGGGACACGTCTTCCTGCCACTGAGGAGGCCGTTCCAGCAACGCGGACCGCGTCTCGGAGAGCAGGGCGCGGAACTCGGGTTCCGGGCGCAGATCCTTCAGCCAGGCGCCGAAGAGCCCCTTCAGAGCGGCATCGGGCAGCGGGTCGGGGACGCCCTCGGGGACGTACAGCCAGAAGTCCCGGCTGTCGCCGCGGGACCGGTTCGGACGAGGCCTCACCAGGATGTCGGGGGCGAGCGCCTGCACCACCTGGTCCATGCGGAACGTGGGTACCGTTTCCAGGGGCTTGTCACGCCCTGCGTTGCAGAGCGTAAGCAGCGCGCTGGTCCACTCCTCGGGGAACGGCAGCGCACGGTACCTCTCGACGGCGGTGGCCTCGGCGGAGACCGGGCGAGCGGCGGCGGTGCGGATGGAATTGTAGGGGCGTGCCAAGGCCGTGTCCTTTCGCGGGGTGGACTGCGGGGCGAGAGGTTCAGGAGGTGTGGTGGGTGATCTCGCGCAGCGACTTGTACAGCGGCGTGTACAGGAGCCGGGCGACCACCGGGTCTGCCGGATCGGGGCAGTCGGAGAGTGAGATGGTGTCTTCGAAGTACGGGGCGAGGACGTCCCGAAGGCCAGTGAGCAGGCCATCCTCATGGGTAACGGGCGTCGATGCGGCACCCGGCGAGAGCAGCCTGGCCGTGCGTGGGGCGAACCGGGCGTCGACGAAGACCACCCGCGCCGGTACACCACCGCGCACCAGACGGCCGATGACCTGCCAGAGGGTCACGAGCTGGTCCCAGGTGAAGGACGTCTTCTCCTTGCCGGACAGTCGGGAGTAGATGTACCGGCGCGACAGGAGCCGTCGCCACTCACCGCGGGCCACGTGCCGGAAGGCGAGTCCGGCCTCATCCAGCTTCTGGGCCGCCTTGGCCAGCTCGGTGAAGGTGCCCTGAGGCACCCCGGGTTCGTCGCGGGTGAAGCGTGTCGCCCAGTCGTTGATCGCGAACACCGCGAGGGAAAGGTCGTCGGGTCGCGGGTGGGGCCGGGCGAGAAACAGCGCCGTACCGAAGGCGGCGTTGCGCTGGGCGTTGAGAATGTTGTGTCCACGCTCCACGGCCATCAGCGGTGCGACGAGGATTTCCGCGGTGGGGTCCTGGGCGAAGGTGGCGAGGTCACCACGGCGCAGCACGGTGGCGCGTTCCTGTTCCGAGCGGGACTCACCCGAGCCTCGTACGGCCAGCTCCAGGTCGGCGTCGTCGGCGGCCAGGACACGGACTCGACCGTGCCAGCGATCGATGTCGTGCAGGGTGTCTGCCGCGGTGTTCGCCTCCTTGTAGCTGCCGACCAGGAGGATCGCCCTACGTCGACGGCTGTCGGCGACCTTGGCCAGCTCCTGCTCCAAGGGGCTGGGGGCACCGCCCCGGCCGGGCATGCCGAGCCGCCGGACCATTGCCCTGCAGGCCGCCGGCCGGGCCTTGGGCTCCGTACCGGACAGGCTCAGGGGCCGGCCTTCGTCGTCGTACAGGAAGTGCGTCGTGAAGACCGATTGCTTCACGGCCTCGAGCGAGCGGGCGGAAGGGGTCAGTACCGCGCCCACGGGCGCGACGACATGTGCGCGCGTGGAGGTGCCGGCCCAGCTCGTTCCGGACATCAGCACGACATGCGCACCCCTCCTACCGCGGCCCGGGTCGGCTCCCAGAGTTGGGAGAGTGAGCAAGAGCTCGCGGCCTACTCCGACGCACCGGAAGAAGCGCAACGTCCCGCTGTGCTGCCCTTCGACGTTGCGCTCCCGCTCGTCAGGCAGGTACTGGAAGCCCAGGACGTTACCCATGGGGGCCTCCGGTACCAGCGGGGCATAGTCGAGAGGCGGGCGGCGGGAGAGCTCGTTGCCCGTCGAATCGAGGTGCAGGGCAGCCTCGACCTGCGGCCACAGATAGACCAGCCGATCCAGTCGTTGGTTGAGGGCGCTCAGGAGCAGGGTGAACTCCAGGCGGCGGGCGGCCAGATCCAGCCACTCCTCGTCCTTGGCTCGATCCGCCGCCGGAGTGTCAGCCAGCAGGGGGCGCAGCACCGCGAGCACGCGCGCCCGGGTGTCGGACGAGGACAGCGTGGTGAGCAGGTCCTGTGACAGACGCACGAGGTCGTCGGTCGTGTTGCCGTACGGACCCTGGCCGCCGAGCGGGTCGTCGCGGAAGTCGTCGAAGCGCTCCGTCAGTTCGGCGCGGCGCGCGTCGGCTTCAGGACCCGGGGACGCAGGCTCGGGCGCGTCGTCCTCGTACGCCTCGTACAGTTCCGATTCGTCGGCCACACCATCGGGCACGCCGGGGACCGAGTCCTGCGCGAACCATGAGCGCAGCAGCTTCTCCTGCAGCGTCCACGGGCTGAAGTACTCGATGTCGGCCCACTCGCGCAGGTCCTCGTCGGAGATCAGCAGCTTGTAGAGGCGGTCCGTCGCGGCGTGGACCACGGTCAGGGAGGCGGACCACCGCTCGACCTCCTGGTCAGTCAGCGGCAGCCGACCCTGCCGGGAGAGCTCTTCCACACGATGCGTCTGCAGCTGGTCGAGCCACGATTCGGGGCCAGGGGAGACCAGTGTCGCCGAGGGAGCGAAGATCTCGTCCAGCTTCATCTGAACCGAGTCGGCCTCGTCCACGATGATGATGTCGCTGCGCAGGCAGGCCAGTTCCAGGTGGCGCAGTCGCTCGTCCCCGAGATGGCGGGGCACGGCCGACTGGACGAGGCTCGCCGGATTTGCCACCCAGATCAGTGAGCCGACGAGTTCACGGGCGGTGCTGTGACGGGGGCAGACGGCCCAGGCCGGACAGCCGTGCGGGGTGCCCTTCGCCTCCGGCGTACCGGTCTGATCCGATGCGGAACTCCGCTGTCCCGGCTGATACGGCTCGGGCAGCCTGTCGAAGGCGGCCGGTACCTCGCCTTCTTTCCTCGGCTTTTCCGGGTAGAGCGAGGTGCAGGGTGCGTCCGCGAACCGCAGCGGTTGGGCGGCCTCCGTGCCCCGCAGGGCATCCACGACGCACACCGTGCTGAGGTGATCGAAGCCGGGGTCGTCGTGGTCCAGGAGGTTGTGCAGGCCGCGGGAGCCGAGGCGGCGGTGCAGACGCTGTACATGGGTCTCTCGTGTGGTCAGACCCAGCACGGGGGCCGCTGCCAGGCCGAGATCGCGTAGAAGGGCGGTGATCCGGAGCTGCTCGGCGACGTCGCCCACCACCAGTGTGGTGCGCAGCTGGGGAAGACGGCGGGCACCCCAGACCGCGAGCAGGGTCATGAGCGTCGACTTGCCCGCTCCGACCATGCCGACGAGATGCAGAAGCCCATCGAGACGGAGATCACCTTTCTCGGAGAATCCGAGCCCGTCGGTGTCGCGCGGGAAGACATGGAGCTCGGCGAGGCGATCCTCCCAGTGGCCTGGACTCGCCACCTCGTTCCGCTGCTCGGTCTCGTCCATCCAGCGTGCGGTTTCGGCCAGCTCGGCACGACTGATCACGAGAGGAGCGCCGTTTCCGGGCCGCCCGTCCTCGGGTGCGTGCCCCGCGGCCGGCTCCGGCCGAAGCCAGGTCGGCAAGGTGACGGACGTCGGTCGTCGCCGCTCGATGAAGGTGGCGCGGCCCGAGGGGGCGAGGGGGAGGGGCTTGCGGGCGAACGGGGGCAATGCGGCGAGTGCGGCGTCGTAGACCGTGAAGCGATCGGACGCGACGACCGCTTCATGGCGCCGTGCGGGCCGGTGGAGCTCGGGCACGTCGTAGGCGCGGAGCCGGTCGGGGAGGGACAGATAGGTCTCCAGCGCCTGCTGCCAGGTGCGCCGACGACGCAGGTGCCACAGCAGATGGCGGCCGGCGGCGAGCATCACCTCGTGGGCAGGGGAGGTGACGTGGCCGCGGGAGCGGGCGAACTCGTAACCTCCGAACAGGGTGTACGCGCCGGATGCGGGCTCTTCGGGGGCGATGTGCTCCAGGATCCGCAGCGCCAGCTCCACCTGGCACAGCAGGCTCGGTTTCACCGTGCCCAGCTCAGGCGGCACCTCGCCCCAGAGCCGTCCGAGTTCGCGGCTGACCGGCTTGTGCCAGCTCTCGCGGTCACGCATCGCCGGCCTCCTTCCGGGGTGCGGTCTTCCTCGTACGCGTGAGCCGTTCTCGTGCCCGGGCGAGCAGTTCCTTGTCGGTGAGCAGGGACAGGTGCCGTGCCGAGGACGGACGGTTGCGCTCGAAGACGGCGATGTACCCGGGCCGGTCGTCGACCCGGTCCTGCGGTACCACCCAGAAGGCTTCGTCGTACGGGGGCTGCTGCGGCACCGGGCGCGCCGCCCGTCCGAGGAACGCCGGGTGAGCCCAGTCCTTGACGTCGACGGCCCATACGTGATCGTCGGGGAACGTGATGTGCACGTCGTAGGCGTCGTACGCGGGCCACATCCGTACCTTCAGTCCCAGGGCGGTCAGCCGCGTCTCCAAGTCGGCCTCGGCCCGTCCGGGGCCGGTGACGAATTGACGCAGCGGCCGTGCCAGCTGCAGGAGCTCGCCGACCTCTTCCCGCGGATAGCGGCGGCCCACCGGAGGCTTGCCCCGACGGCGGCACCGATCCCGCTCGCACCACCAGCCTCCGTCGTGCAGCGGGGTGAGCAACGTGAAGCAGCGGCCACACGTGGCGTACTCGCCACTCCGGAGATAACTGTCCGGGACGGGGCGGTAGATCCGGCTGAGCAGTTCCTTCACCGGATCGAGCACGTGATCCATCGAGAGGGCGAAGTCCTCGGCCGAGGTGAGAACGGGCCGCGTGACGAGGAGCCGGCGAAACTCGGTATAGGCGTCCTCTTCGCCGTACTCACGGCACAGCCGGAGAGCGGTACGGATGACCTCGCGGTCGTACAGGGCCAGCGCGCTGTCCGACGACTGCTCGGCCCACTCGTAGCAGAGTTCGGTGGGCCGGGCCGAGTCGGGATCGAGCAGCAGATCGTGGGGGCCCACCGTGTCGGGCGGCAGATCGATCGGCCAGTCGGCCACCGGCCGCTCACGGCACCAGAACAGCAGATCGGGCAGACTCATGGGGGGCGCGGCGCCGCGCTCCAGACAGGCGAGCACCGTCCGGTCCAGGGCACGCTGGACCTCCGGGGGATAGGGCAGGACGAAGGTCTCGGGCCCCGGCGTCGCGTCCAGCACCGTGAGCGCGGTGGCCACGGTGCGCATCAGAGGCACGCCGCGGTGGGCGGACCAGTCGTCGCTCGGGAAGGGCGGCCCGCTGAGGGCCGGCAGGGTGTTCATCGGGTCTCCAGGTGGGTGCGGCCCGCTGCGCAGTGCGCCAGCACGTCGCAGCCGTCGCAGTGACGATCAGGGCGGGGCGCGTACGTCTCGTCGACGGCCCAGGGCCCGGCCAGCGCAGCGATGATGCGGCGGGCCTCGGCCTGGGTGTCCGGATCACCGGGGTCGATCTCCTCACAGCGTGATCCGTCGTCGTACAGCACTTCGAGTTCGATCAGGGAGCGGCGCGGATCTCCGCCGAGGACTCCTGCGGCCATCATCAGTACCGCGAACGCGAGCTGCGGGTACGACTCCATCAGAGCCCGTCCCTCCCAGGGACGATTCGCGGCCGTCTTCGTCTCGTGCCAGATCCAGCCACCGGCGCGGGTGTAGAGGAGGTCCGGGTCGGCGATCAGGACCACGTCGAGCTCTGGATCGTACGCCGAGAGTCGCTGCTGAACCCGTACACGCTCCGTGGGCGGGAGTCCGTCGAGCGGGCATGCACGCTGGTGCTCGGACAGCATGGCCAGAGCTGTGGGCAACTCGGATGTGGCCAGTCCGGGGAGGGACTCCGGCAGTGGAGCGTCGCGACAGCACCCCTCGGTGTGGCGGAGGTTGAGCCACTCGTCCACGGCACGCCCCCTGCGAATCGGCAGGCTCTCGGGGGCTCCGGATTTCAGATGGAGCACACGGGTCAGGTGGAACTGCGCCGGGCAGAGGTTGTGCACACGGAGATCGGTCGCCGATACGGATCGACGCGCCCGGGGGCGGCGTGGACCGGGCACCCCCAGGATGCCGGGAGCGCGGTGAGGAAGTTCGCAGCCCGTCAGTCCCTCGCAGCGGACACAGCTGGAACCGGGCATGAGCTGGTCGGCCTCGACCACTCGCGCCAGCACGGGCTTGGCGTGCGCGCTGTACTGCCGGTCGGCCTCATCAGCGGCCCAGTCGGCCAGCACCTCGTGCTCGCCGGATCCACAACCGACGCCGATGACCCGCACGTGCCGTGGCCGGACCTGCTCCGCGACGGGGCGGAAGACGTCTCGGGGCGCCGATTGGGAGGGGACACCGCTCACCATCACGGCGGCCGCCTCCGCGATCTCGGCCGGCGGCCGGTCCGACTTGACAGAGTTGACGGACAGCAGCCAGAGCTCTCGCTCCGCGCCGTCGGCGGACGCGTAGCGCCGCCCCCATGCGGTGCGCTCGTAGCGAGTCGCTCCCCGTGAGTCCGGGGACTCCCTCCAGGTGATGGCGGTCCACTGAGCACGTACGGGCAGGGTCGTGGGCCGTCCGCGCGCATGTTGCCGCGCCTCGTGCGCGGCCCGTGCCGACAGGTAGGCGCGAACCGCCACCTCGGCCCAACTCAAGTGGCCCACATGGCATTTGTGGCTCGCCTTGAGCCGTGACAGCGCACTCTCCAGGTCCACCTTGTCGTGCTCGATCGCGTCCAGGGTCTCCATGACAGGACCGAGAGCGAACTCCTCGACGGGTGTCCGTCGAGAACGCGGTGGAGCCTGCCGGACGAATGGCCGGGCGCGCAGGGCGTTGCCACGGGGGCAGTCCTCGGGGCTCTCTCGCAGGAGCGGCAGGGATGTGCGAATGAGCCTGATGTCGCCGTCCGTTCCGGGCGGAGGCAGAGGGAGCGACACGGTGCACCCCTTATGGGCGTGATGATGGGATCGCTGTCCTTCTCAGAGAAGCGCATGTCTGTGAACTGAGTCAAGCTATTCTCTCCATGTGGCGTGTGAACGACTACAGTGGGGCGCGCACGGTGTCATCGAAGGGGTGAGGTGTGCACGCAGGGGAAGACCTCGACGGTCGCTTCCGCGTCGAGGAGGCGCTTGACCAGGGCGGGATGGGGAGTATCTGGTCGGCGACCGAACGAGGTACCGGTCGTACGGTCGCGGTGAAGGTGCTCCGCCTGGACGCCTACACACAGGGCGGGTTCAGCCCGGCCGAGCGGGCGCGGCGGCGCGTCGAACTTCTGAAGCGGTTCGAACGCGAAGGGGGCATCCTCGAGGATCTCGATCACCCCGGCATTCCACGCCTGCTGCACCGTGGCTATGTGAACGAGGAGCCCTACCTCGTCATGGAATACGTCGACGGGATCAACCTGCGCGAATTCCTCGACCTGCGCCGCCCGTTCCCGCCCGACGCGGCGATGGCCATCGCCGTGCGAATCGCCGAAGCCCTCGAACACGCGCATACGCGCGGGGTTGTGCACCGGGACCTGAAACCCGGCAATGTGGTGGTGGCCTGGGCCGATGGTGCGGTGAAGCTGCTCGACTTCGGTATCGCCCACCTCACCGACCCGGACGCGACCCGCTACACGGCCCTTGGAGCCACGCCGGGTAGTTCCGGCTACATGGCCCCCGAGCAGCTTCGTGGCCGGCAGGACATCTCCGCGTCGGCGGACCTTTACGCCTTCGGCTGCCTTCTCTTCGAACTGCTCGCAGGCGAAAAGCCGTTCGAGGATCTGCCGGACAGGAACAAGGACGCTCAGCACCTCGAAGATCTCCCTCCGCGTCTGCGGAGCATCAACATCGGCATTCCGGAGGAGCTCGACGAGCTCGTCTGGGATCTGCTGGCCAAGGTGCCTGCCGATCGACCTCGATCCATCACCGACGTCCTCTCGGTGCTGCGGCCCTTCCTGCCAGAGCCCGGAGACCCGGCCCCCGACCCTGAGCTGACCCCCGATCCGACGGCGTCCTTCCGCCTGTGTGACTCGGTCGCCGAGAACGAGGAGGCCTTCCCCTTCCGGCCGGCTCCACGGCGTCGGCCGAATCGGCGCGGGGGTGGCTGGTTGCGGCGGGAGCAGTTCGCCGCTCGCGTCGACATGGCCGGGTCGGAGCTGCTCGCCGAGGGGCCGGGGGAACGGTGCGCGGAACTTCTCGACCTGTTGCCCAAGGCGTTGTCGGACTGGGGAGCCCGCGAGCCGATCGTCCTGAAGGCTCGGTTGCGGTGCGCCGATGCCGCACGGCTGGACGGCCGTACGCGCGATGCGGTGGAGCAGTACAGGGAAGTGGCCCAAGGAGGAGATCCGCTGGATCCTCTCGTCATGGAAGCTGGCCTTGGCCTCGCTGAGTGTCTGATGCCGGACGGGGATTTCGAGTATGCGTTCCATCGCTGGAGTGCCGTGGCACATGGACTCCTCGGCCTCACGACCATTCCGGCCGAGTTGATGCACCGGTGCCGTGAAGTCGCCCTTGAACTGAGCGAATCAGGTTACGAGACGGAGACGGTCGAACTCCTGAATCAGCTGGCTGAGTTCTGATCGGTCAACTCCGCGGGAGCCGTCCGGCGGCCAGCAAGTCTCCCAGAGACCGGCTCAGCTCGGCGCCCACTCCCCTCATATCCGCCAGCGCGCTTTCAAAGGCAAGAATCCTTCGGTAGATCTCCCCGTAGCGCTTTTGTTCCATGAGGGAAAGCCGTGGAATCTGCAGGCGACGCACATCAATGCGCGACGTCGTCGATGCGTGCGTGCCCGCCTGCTGCACATTGGCTGGGGAGCGAAGGCAGCCGGCCAGGAACCAGGGGTCGAGGATGGCGGGGTCTACGCGGAGTGCCGAAAGCTGGGGCCCTAGGACGGAAGGTGCCTCACTCTCGACTCGAACGTCGAAGGCGCGGGCGAGCACGGAGACGATCACGTCGTGAGTGGCTGAGACGGTGAGGGAACCGTCCCGTTCACCCGCTGTGACGGCGGAGGTGGGAAGCCAGAACGGCTCTCGTCCGGAGGACGTCGTACCGGCCAAGACGCGAACTTCTCCCGCGCGACGTTCACCGCGGCGCACTAGATCTGCGGGGACTCCTTGCCCGGACCTGATCTGCAGCGCTCCGGCCCGCTCCAGTTCGCCGACGCCGATGAGCGGCACGGATCTGTCATGGTGGCTGGGATCCAGGTCCGACAAGGCGGCAGCGGTGTGGCGCATGTCACGTGCGTGGGCATCGAATCGCGCCCAGAGGCGTTGGAGGTCAGTGCTGGTTGCGGCGTGTGTCCGGGGAATGTGACGTGCCGGTGTGAGGTCCACCTGGTCGTCCAGAAGATCGACCACAGGGAGTGAGACGCTCGCAAGAGTGCTTCTGCCGCTGAGGGCGTCCAGTACGTGCGTGGTGACCGCCGACCAGTCGATCCCAGTTCTCTCGACAGCCGCAACGGGACTGTCATGCGCAGCGTCCACCAGCGTCAGCTGGACTTGTTCGGGTCCATCGTGCGTAGATCCCGCGGCCCGCAGCACCCAAAGATGCAGGCCGACTCCGTAGGGAGGAGCGGCGCCTGGAGGCAGGGCGATCACGGCGCGGAGTACGCCGGCACGCAGCAGCCCTGCCCGGATCCGGCGGCCGGCGCGGCGTGCCGCGACCGCGGGCGGGAGCACCAGCACCGCGACCCCTCCGGGGGCCAGTGCTGCCACGGAGTGCTGAACCCAGGCCAGCTCCGGTTCCGTGCGCGGCGGTTGTCCGTACAACCAGCGCACGTCCGTGGCCAGCTCGGCGTGGCCCCAGTCGCGCTCATTGGAAGGGGGGTCGCACAGGACGACATCCGCTTGGGCATCAGGGTGGGCGTCAGCGCGCAGCGTGTCACCGGCCACCGATGAGATGTTCGACAGCCCGGCCTTCGAGAACCCGCTGATCGCCAGGCGCGCCCGGGTCAGTTCTGTCAAGGCGCGGTCGATGTCCTGGCCCAGGAATCGGCTGAGCGGTCGTTGTCTGGTGCCCCACTGACGTCCGGCGGCGAGGAGCAACGTTCCCGCACCGCACGCGGGATCGAGTACGGACCGCACCTCGCCCCGATGCAGAACGGCCGCGATGTCCGCCATAAGGTCGGCCAGTTGCGACGGCGTAGTCGCAACTTGCCGCACGTGGGTCCGAAGCCAACGCTCCAGAAGGAATTGGAACACGGCCTGGTGATCCCCGCGGGAGGCCAGCTCGAGAGTGCTCTCCATGAGCTGGGACTGACGTTGATCGACGGCAGGACCGCGTTCTGTCTCGACTGCTTGTCCGCCGCTGAGCCGCAATCCCACTTGGGCGATGAGGAGCCCCGTAGCTTCCCTGTCGCCCAGGGCTTCGTACTCGGGCCACAGCCGATCGAGTGGGTTCACCTTGTCGTTGAGCTTGTTCTCTCGCTCGAGCCAGGCCTCGACCTCGGACAGTGAGAACTGTGGGCTGGTATCCGTACCTCCGATAGGTGACGGAAAGTTGCTGTATCGACGCCGCCAGTTACTGACGGCGGCGCGCCCGACCCCAGCTATGCGAGCGATCTCGGCCAGAGTGACTCCCACACGGGCCGGCCCTGTGTTCGTGGACATGGTTTCCTCCGGAGCCTGCGGTGGTCTTCACTCGGGCGCAAATCGATCGGGTGCGCCTCGTCGGCCTCGCCGTCCATCGCTTAACTAAGTTTACGTATGCCTCGGGTCGTCTACCACCTGTGTACTCCAAAGCTGATGCTGTGTTGCTCGAACGCGCCCATCGGTTCGCGCCGCTTGGGCCGCCCCCACTTACTGGTGGGAAAACGCATGCGAAGAATGCGCCGCTGAGGTCGTACGCTATTGAAGGCGACGGCCTTCGCCTGTTCCCTTCGGATCCGCCGCTTCCGAGGGCGAGTCAGCTCCTGCTCATGCAGTCGCGCAGGGCGGTCCTGGTCGATCCCTCGCTGTCGAAGACGAGAGGGGCGCCGGGGACCGGGTTGCGCGGCATCCGCGTTGTCGCACAGGGACTGGATCCTTCTCTTGACGCCTTCTCGATGACGCACCATCTGAGTGCGGCCGGTGTGCCAGTTGGCGATCGGGTGCGTGCGGCTGAGTGTCTCCGACCTCCGGGAACACGGCGACCCCGGTCGCCGTACTTCTGGACTCGCCTCGCCCTGATGGTCCACGTTGATGACGAGGTTCTCTCCCGTCTCCCGGGCCCCGTTCCTCCCGGTCGAGCGGCGACGATGCCCGGACCCCGCCGAACAAGCCACGGATCTCGCCGCCGCCTTCAGCAGGCGCTGAGCCACTCGCTCCGAGACACGGACAGGACCGCACGGGGGGACCCGGAAGTGTCGAGCCCGAGACTTCGTCGGCGGCCGGCAATCAGCGTCGATGGTCAGTCGCCGGAGGTCCGGCTCCGGTCCGGCGCCTGGGAGGCCCTCGCGGCCTCGGCCTTCGCGTCGCTCACCACGGCGGCGGCCTGCTCGGCGACCGCATCCGCGGCTGCGGCGGCGTCGAGGGAGAGAGGCGTACCCGCTTCGATCTCCGGTGTCTGCTCTTCGTTCGGCGCTTCGTCCGATCCAGGGGGAGGCGCTGCTTCCGGTGGCCGCGTGTTGCCGGGGAGGCCCGTCGTCGAGTGATCTGCGAAGGCGTGGGTGACGGCGCGAACGGCCTCGGTCAGCTCGCCTGGGATCACCCAGAACGTGTTGTTGTCGCTCTTCGCCAGATGGGGAAGCGTCTCCAGGTACTTGTAGGCCAGGACCTTGGGGTCGGCGTTGTTGCGATGGACAGCCTGGAAGACGCGCTCGACTGCCTTCGCCTCGCCGTCCGCACGAAGGATCATGGCCTGCTGCGTGCCCTGGGCTTCGAGGATGTCCTTCTGCTTCGTCCCCTCAGCGGTGAGGATCTTGGCCTGCCGCTCTCCTTCCGCGTGCAGGATGGCCGCGCGCTTGTCACGCTCGGCACGCATCTGCTTCTCCATCGCCTCTTTGATGGTGACCGGAGGATCGATGGCCTTGATCTCGACGCGGTTGACCCGGATGCCCCACTTGCCGGTGGCGTCGTCGAGGACGGCGCGGAGCCGGGCGTTGATCTCCTCGCGCGAGGTGAGCGTCTGCTCCAGGTCCATGGAGCCGATGACGTTGCGCAGCGTGGTCACGGTGAGCTGATCGATCGCCTGCAGGTAATCGGCGACCTCGTAGGCCGCCGCCCGCGGGTCGGTGATCTGGTAGTAGAGCACCGTGTCGATGTTCACCACGAGGTTGTCCTCGGTGATCACCGGCTTCGGGGCCGACGAGTACACCTGCTCCCGCACGTCGAGTTTCGTGTTGATGCGGTCCGCGACCGGTACGACGAAGTTGAGGCCGGGTTGCAGCGTCCGCCGGTACCGGCCGAACCGCTCGATGTTGTACCGGCGCGCCTGCGGGACGATGCGCACCGTGGCGGCCAGGAGGAAGACGACGACGATCGCCGCCACGACAATCGGGATGAGAACCGGATCCACCATTCCTCCCTCGGGACGGGACCCACCGTTCAGGGAAGGAGATCGCGGGGGTAGACGAGGGCCGTAGCGCCTTCGATCTCCATGACGTCCACCAGCGCTCCCACCGGGATCACCTGGCTTTCGTCCAGCGCGCGAGCGGACCATTCCTCGCCGGACACCTTGATCAGGCCGTGGCTCGCGGTGACCTCCTGCATGACCTCAGCCCGCTTGCCGATCAGAGCGTCGCTGCCCTCACGGGTGAGCGGGGTGAGGGTGCGTTGCCGCGTCGCGAGAGGGCGGACGACGAGCAGGCCCGCAGCGGCCGCCACCCCGAACGCCACGAGCTGGCCGAATAGGCCGACACCGACACCAGCGACGACAGCGGCGACCAGGGCGGCGCCCGCCAGCAGCCCGAGGACGAGTGTCAGGGTGAAGAACTCCGCGACACCCAGCGTCAGGGCGGCGAGCAGCCATACGAACCAGGGCATGGGCGCAGCCTCCTCAGGAGGACGTATCCACCACATACCCCACTAAAACGACACGGAACATACGTTCAGCGGCGCCGAGGCGGACGAGGAGGAACGGTCACCGGTGCCGCTCTGCCGGCGGTACCGGGTGCTCGGGGCCCCGACCGGTCCTCGGCCGCGTCCGGAAGCGGGTCGTCCCCGGGCGGCTCATATCGTCCCGTAACGCGCCTAGACGCGGGCGGTCGGAGCATCCTGTTCGAGGCGGGCGCCCAGCGTATCGGCGAAGTCCTCGGCGCGGGCCAGCTGGATGCGCAGCTTCTCCACCTGCTCGGCTGCGGCCTGCCGGTAGGCCCGGACGCGCTCCAGCAGGGCGTCGCGCTCGTCGGCGTCGAGATCGGCGCCGCTGTCGAGGCGATCGGTGGCGTCGAGGAGGTCGCGCATCTGGTCCAGGGTGAAGCCGAGCGGCTTCATGCGGCGGATGACCATGAGGCGGGCGACGTCGGTCTCGGTGTAGAGACGGAAGCCGCCCTGGGAGCGAGCCGAAGGGATGACCAGGCCGGTCTCCTCGTAGTGCCGGATGGTGCGCAGGGACAGCTCTGTCCGCGCGGCGACCTCGCCGATCTGCATGTGCTTGTCGTCCACGCCCGTGCCTCTGGTCCTTCCCCTGGAGTGGGCTGCGCCGACGCGACCCCACCAACCTCTACCCTAACGTTAGGGTAGAGTTGCGCGGGAGGGTGGCCCGGCCGTCCCCGTTGCTGCCGTTTCCGGGGCCGATGGTGCCCCCGGCGAAGATCCGATTCTTGCAGGAGAGAGCGTGCGCGAGCCCATGACGCCGATCGCCGCCGCCTGCCCGCCGTGACCCTTCGCCCCAGGACGTGAGCCGCCGGGCCGCCCGTGCGCGCCGCGTCCGTCTTCCACGACTTCCGGCCCGCTGTCCGGGCCGTGTGCGGGATGCCTGACCGGGCCCCGTGTGTCCTTCCCGTACGCCCCGCCCTGCCGCAAGGGGTGTGCCCGAGTACGACAGGTACGCGTCTCCTTGTCTTCTGCTGCTGTGACTCCCGCCGCGCGGCTGCGCGGCCTCAAGCCCGACTGGCTCTCGGATCCGAAGGTCTGGCGGACCGAGGTCCTGGCCGGCCTCGTCGTCGCCCTCGCCCTGATCCCCGAGGCGATCTCGTTCTCGATCATCGCCGGTGTCGACCCCGCCCTCGGCCTCTTCGCCTCCTTCACCATGGCCGTCACGATCGCGATCGTCGGCGGCCGGCGGGCGATGATCTCGGCGGCGACCGGCGCCGTCGCCCTCGTGATCGCCCCGCTGAACCGTGAGCACGGTCTGGGCCACCTGATCGCCGCCGTCATCCTGGCCGGCGTCTTCCAGGTGATCCTCGGCGCGGTCGGCGTGGCGAAGCTGATGCGCTTCATCCCGCGCAGCGTGATGGTGGGCTTCGTCAACTCGCTCGCGATCCTGGTCTTCATGGCCCAGGTCCCCGAGATGCGCGACGTCCCGTGGGCCGTCTACCCGCTGATCATCGGTGGGCTGGCGCTGCTGGTGTTCTTCCCGAAGATCACCAGCGTGGTCCCGGCGCCGCTGGTGTCGATCGTCATCCTGACCGTGATCACGCTGGCGGCCGGCATCGCCGTGCCCACCGTGGGCGACAAGGGCGCGCTGCCGTCCTCCCTGCCGGTGCCGGGTCTGCCGGAGGTTCCGTTCACGCTGGACACGCTCACGACGATCGCCCCGTACGCGTTCGCCATGGCGCTGGTCGGCCTGATGGAGTCGCTGATGACGGCCAAGCTCGTCGACGACATCACCGACACCCGCTCGAACAAGACCCGCGAGTCCGTCGGCCAGGGCATCGCCAACATCGTCACCGGTTTCTTCGGCGGCATGGGCGGCTGCGCCATGATCGGCCAGACAATGATCAACGTGAAGGTCTCCGGGGCTCGGACCCGCCTGTCCACCTTCCTCGCCGGCGCCTTCCTGATGGTGCTCTGCATCGTCTTCGGCCCCGTCGTCTCCGAGATCCCCATGGCCGCCCTGGTCGCCGTCATGATCATGGTGTCGTTCGCGACCTTCGACTGGCACTCGATCGCCCCGAAGACGCTCCAGCGGATGCCGGCGGGCGAGATCGGCGTCATGGTCGTCACCGTGGTCGCCGTCGTCGCCACCCACAACCTCGCCATCGGTGTCGTCGTCGGTTCCGTCACCGCCATGGTCGTCTTCGCCAAGCGCGTCGCCCACCTCGCCGAGGTCACCCGGCGCGTCGACCCGAACGGCACGAGCGTCCTGTACACCGTGACCGGCGAGCTGTTCTTCGCCTCCTCCAACGACCTGGTCGGCCGGTTCGAGTACGCCACCGACCCCGACAAGGTCATCGTCGACCTCTCGGCCGCCCACATCTGGGACGCCTCCTCCGTCGCCGCCCTGGACGCGATCGAGATCAGATACAAGCAGCGCGGGAAGTCCGTCGACATCATCGGCCTGAACAACCCCAGCGCCGACCTCCACAGCAAGCTCACCGGCGAACTCGCCGGCACCCACTGACCCACCCCCCGCAACAGTGAGAGGGCCCCGGCATCCGGCCGGGGCCCTCTCGTGGTGTGGGCCACTCCAGAGCGGCTCTTTCGCGTCCGTCCCCCCCGTCGGACTGGTCCCTCAGTCGGTGATCTCGACCGGCGTTCCGGGAGCCGTGGAAGCCGCCGCGGCTTCGGGCGCCGGCTTCTTCTGGGTGATGCCCTGGAGGAGCGCGGCGAGGTCGACGCCGGTGGCGGAGGAGAGCAGCTCCATGCCCTGGGTGACGTTGTCCGTGACCGTACGGGTCAGCCGGCTCGCTCCGTCGGTGGAGATGACGGTCATCCTGTCGACCGCGGCGAGCGGTTCGGCCGCCTTGGCGACGACCTGCGGCAGGACCTCGACGAGCATCTGGAGGACGGCGGCGTCACCGTACTGCGCGAAGGCGTCGGCCTTCTTCCGCATGGCCTCGGCCTCCGCCGCGCCCTTGGCGCCGATGGCGGCGGCCTCCGCCTCGCCCTCGATGCGTACGGCCTCGGCGAGCGCGGCGCGCTGGGCCTTCTCGCCCTCACCGGTCAGCCGGGCGCGCTCGGCCGCGGCCTCCGCCTCCTTCACCGAGGCGATACGGCGGGCTTCCGCCTCCTGCTCGGCCTGATAGCGGGCGGCGTCGGCCGGCTTGCGGACCTGGGTGTCGAGCTGTCGGTCCGTCAGGGCCGCCTGGCGGGCCGCGACCTTCTCCTGCTCGGAGAGGATGTCCTGCTGACGGGCGGCCTCGGCGAGCGGTCCCGCCGCGTTGGCCTGCGCCGCCGCCTCGTCCGTCTGCGCCTTGATCTCGGCCTGCTTCAGGTACAGCGTCCGCTGCGCGACGGCGATCTCCTCCTCCGCCTTCAGCCGGGCCTGCTCGGCGGCACGGCGGGCGACGGCCTCGGCGATGTCGGCCTCCTGCTTGGCGCGGGCGGCCTCGGGCCGGCCCAGGTCCTCCAGGTAGGAGCCCTCGGTGGTGATGTCCTGGATCTGGAAGGCGTCGAGCACCAGGCCCTGGCCGGAAAGGCTCGCCTCGGCCTCCTCGGCGACCTGCCCGGCGAAGGCGGCCCGGTCGCGGATGATGTCCTCCACCGACATCCGGCCGACGATCGACCGCAGGGCGCCGGACAGCACCTCCTGGGTGAAGCCGACGATGCCGTCCTGCTGCATCAGGAACCGCTGGGCCGCGGCCCGGATCGAGTCCTCGGTGCCGCCGACCTTCACGATCGCGACGCCCTCCAGGTTCGCCTTGACGCCCCGCAGGGTGACGGCACCGCGCACCGCCACGGGGATGTGCCGGCTGGACAGGTCGAGGCTGAACTTCTGCTGCACGAACGGCACGACGAAGACCCCGCCGCCGACGACGACCTTCTGGCCGCTGTTGTCCGTGTACTCCCGTCCGGTGGCCGGGTCGGTGGTCTTCTTGCCGCGCCGGCCGGTGATGATGAACGCCTCGCTGGGGCCGGCGACCTTGTAGCGCGTGATGACGACGAGGCCGAGCAGGACGACCAGGACGACGATGCCCACCACGGAGATGAGGACAGGGCTCATGACGAAACCCCCTTCGATCAGAACGAACGATGAAGAACAGCAGCCGACGAGGGTCAGCGTTCGACGGGGCGAACGGTCACCGACGTCGGCGAGAGCACGGACTCGACCCACACCTCGGTGCCGCGTGCGACCGGCGCGTCGGCCTTCGCCGCGTACTTCACCGGCTGCCCCGCGAGGTGCAGCAGCACCTCGCCGTAACCGCCGGCCGGGATCGCCGTCACCACCGCACCCGACGTCCCCGTCAGGTCCTCGCCCCGCGGTGCGGGCGCGGAACCGTCGCGCGTCAACGCCCGGCTGAATCTCCACGTCAGCCAGGCCGCGCCGACCCCCGTGACCACGCCCGCACCGGTGGCGACCCCCGCCCCCGTACCGGTGGTGCCGAGCACGATCGCCCCCGTGAAACCGAGGGCCGACACGAACCCGGCGATCACCGGCAACGACAGAACCCCGTCCAGCCCCCCGCCGAACCCGTCGAGGACCCCCTCCAACACCCCGTCGAAGACCAGGGACAGGACCAGCAGCACCAGACCCCCGATGCCGAGACCGAGAAACCAGACCATGTCCCCGCTCCTTCGGCTGCTGGGCTTCTTCTGCCGTCCGGGCCATCGTGGCAGGGGACCGCACGTGCGTTCACTGCCGGACTTCGGCAGTCTTTACGCTCTCTTAATGCCGTGGTCGTGCGGGCGGCCGGGAGGCGGTCGAATGCGGCGACGAGAGCGGCCACGCGCGCGGGCGCTTCCTCGGGGACGAGGTGCCGAACCCGCGGAAGGATGCGCAAGGGACATACGGTCCTGCGCGGCCCGGTCGCGGAAGATCCAGGACGGCACGGCCGCATCGAAGGGAGCCTGCTGGGCGTGCGGCAGGCCCCCGGGTAGGGTGACGGCCGTTCTTGACGTATCGCCTACGCGTGACCGAAACCGCCCGTACACGCACTCGACGAAGGGGCCTGTCAGTGGTGACCGCCGTGCGCCGACGGGCTCGCTCGTTCTTCTCCGCTCACCCTGCCCGGACCGTCGTCCTCGCCTTCGCGACCGCCGTCCTGATCGGGACCGGGCTGCTGATGCTGCCGGCCGCCACCGAGGACGGTGGTGCCACCGATCCGCTGACGGCACTGTTCACGTCGACCTCCGCCGTCTGCGTCACCGGACTGGCCGTCGTGGACACCGGTACGTACTGGAGCGGCTTCGGCGAGGGAGTGATCCTGGCGCTGATCCAGGTCGGCGGTTTCGGCATCATGGCCATGGCCTCCCTCCTGGCCCTCCTCGTGTCGGGCCGACTGCGACTTCGCATGCAGCTCACCGTGCAGGCCGAGACGAAGAGCCTCGGCATCGGGGACGTACGCAGAGTGCTGCTCGGAGTCGCCGGTACGACCCTGATGGTCGAGCTCGCGGTCGGAGCATGCCTGGCCCTGCGCTTCCGGTTCGGCTACGGAAACGGGATCGGCGAGTCCGTCTACCTCGGGTTCTTCCACGCCGTCTCCGCGTTCAACAACGCGGGCTTCGGGCTGCACGCCGACAGTCTCACCCGCTACTCCCAGGACGCCTGGGTCACCCTGCCCATCGCCGCCGCCGTCATCCTCGGCGGCATCGGGTTCCCCGTCCTGCTGGAGATGCTGCGCCACCGCAACCTCGCCCGCGCCACCGGCCGGAAGAACTGGACCCTGCACACCAAGCTCACCGTCATCACCACCCTTGCGCTCCTCGCCGTCGGAACCGTGCTCACGGCGCTGCTGGAGTGGACCAACCCCGCCACGCTCGGCGCCCATGACGTCTGGGGCAAGCTCCTCAACAGCTTCTTCCATTCGGCGATGAGCCGCACGGCCGGCTTCAACTCGCTCGACATCGGCGCCCTTGAGGCATCGACCCTGCTGATGACCTGCATGCTGATGTTCATCGGCGGTGGCAGCGCCGGCACGGCGGGCGGCATCAAGGTCACCACCTTCGCCGTCCTCGCCGCCGCGATCCTCGCCGAGGTCCGCGGCGAACCGACCTCGGCCGTCCTCGGGCGCCGTCTCGCCCCGCACGTGCTGCGTCAGGCGCTGACCGTGGCCCTGCTGGGAGTCGGGCTGGTGGCGACTGCCACCCTGACGCTGCTCTCGGTGAGCAAGGCGTCGTTCGAGGCGGTGCTCTTCGAGGTCGTCTCCGCCTTCGCGACCGTGGGGCTGTCCACGGGCATCACCGCCGACCTTCCGGACAGCGGCCGGCTCGTGCTCGTCGCCCTGATGTTCATCGGCCGCATCGGTCCCATCACCCTGGTCTCCGCGCTCGCCCTGCGCGAGCGCACACGCCGCTACGAACTGCCCGAGGAGCGACCCGTCATTGGCTAGCCATCTGCACAATCTGCGCAAGCGGCGTCGGCTGCGCCGGACTGCCGAAGAGCACCGGACGCAGCAGGACCAGCGGGTCGCCGTCATCGGTCTCGGCCGCTTCGGCAGCTCCCTCGCCAACGAGCTCATGCGCCGGGGCTGGGACGTCCTCGGCATCGACGGTGACGCCCGCCTCGTGCAGAAGTACAGCGACCAGCTCACCCACGCCGCTGTCGCCGACGCCACCGACCCCGAGGTGTTGAAGCAGCTCGGCGTGAACGAGTTCACCAGCGCCGTGGTCGGCATCGGCAGCGATATCGAGGCGAGCATCCTCATCAGCTCCAACCTCCTCGAAGCCGGCGTCCCCAACATCTGGGCGAAGGCGATCAGCCGCCAGCACGGGCAGATCCTGGAGCGGCTCGGTGTCCACCACGTCGTGCTTCCCGAGCACGAGATGGGCGAGCGGGTGGCCCATCTGGTCACCGGGCGGATGCTCGACTTCATCGAGTTCGACGACGACTACGCGCTGGTCAAGACCGTCACCCCGAATGTGGCGACCGGCAGGCCGCTCGGCCAGTCACAGGTGCGCAGCCGCTACGGCGTGACCGTCGTCGGCATCAAGCGCCCCGGCGAGGACTTCACCTACGCGACCGCCGAGACGGTCGTCGAGAAGGGCGACATCATCGTCGTCACCGGCAAGACCCGAGCGGTCGAGGCCTTCACCGAACTGCCCTGACCAGTAGGATCGTGCGCCGGTGAGCCGGGAAGTCTGGTCGGCACTTCTCTTCCGCCTGCCCCGAAGGACCGGCCGTGCCCCTTTCCCTGTTCCTGATCGCCCTGTTCGCGCTCGCCTTTCTGCTCTTCGACATCGTGTTGTGCGTGCGCGTGTGGTGGATGACCGAGCTGCCCCTGTGGCGCCGCATCCTGCCCACGCTGCTGCTGTGCCTGGCCCTGGCGGCGAGCATCAGCCGCGCCTGGGGGATCACCGCCGTCGCCGAAGCAGTGGCGTTCCCGCTGACCGTGGCCACCGCGCTGCTCGGGACGTTCGAGCTGGACCGGCGGCGCGCCCGGCGGGCAGCCGCCGCGGGACGGACCGAAGGTGTGTCGTGAGCACGGGGGGCGGTGGGACATTCCTCGCCGGTCGTTCCCGGCGGGACCGGAAGTGACGACGGAAGTCGGGGAGTTGAGGGGCGGGGAGATGGAGGGCGGGGAGATGAGGGACGGGGACATGAGGGACGGGTACGTGGAGGGGTACGAGGGGCTGCTCACGGAGGTCGCGGCGAGCGGGCGGCGGCTGAACCGGGAAGAGGTGGAGCGGCGCCGGGAAGAGGGGGAGCGGGCCGCGCGGGACGGCCTCGCCCTGCGTGAATCGATCGGCCATCACCTGGCGGCGGTCCGGGCCGCCTGGCCCGAGCAGCCGATGTCCCGGCGGACCACGCTCGACCTGCTCGCCGCCGTCGAGCAGTCCGTCGACGCCTTCGCCGGCGGGTTCGAGCGCGCCCAGCGCCTGGCGGTACGCCAGGAGGAGGCCGAGCGCCGGGAGTTCATCGACGACCTGCTGTACGGCCGCAGCGACCTGGGGCGCATAGCCGAGCGGGCCGAACGCTTCGGCCTCAGGCTCTCGCAGGCGCACGCGGTCGCCGTCGCCCGCGGCCCGCAGTCCTACAGCGAGGCCGACCTCGTCCCGCAGCAGGTGGAGCGGGCCCTGATCGGAAGGTTCGGCGACCGGCACATCCTGCTCACGACCAAGGGCGGCCGGATCGTGTGCGTCGCCCCGGGGGACCAGGCCGACGTCCTCACGTACTTCGCCAAGCAGGCGTTCGCCGCCACGGGCGGCGGCCAGGTGGCGATCGGCCGGCCCCAGCCCGGACCGCGCGGTGTCGTCCACTCCTACGAGGAAGCGCTCGGTTCCCTCGACCTCGCCGACCGTCTCGACCTCGACGCGCCCGTCCTGTACGCCGCCGACCTCCTCGTCTACCCGGTGCTCACCCGGGACCGGCAGGCCATGGAGGACCTGGTCCACAGCGTCCTCGGCCCCTTGACGTCGGCCCGCGGCGGCGCGGAACCGCTCCTGGACACGCTGACCGCGTACTTCGACACCGGTTGCGTCACCACCCAGGCCGCCCGCCACCTCAACCTGTCCGTGCGGGCCGTCACGTACCGCCTCGACCGTATCCACCGCCTCACCGGCGTCGACCCCGCAGACCCGGCGAGCCGCTACACCCTCCAGACCGCCGTCATCGGCGCCCGCCTCCTCGGCTGGCCGGTAAAGGCCCTCTGAGCGGGCCGCCCGGCCGGGCGGCCGCCGCCCTCGTGCCGTCGGCGGACCGGCTCGCCGCCGTGAAGACCGCCCTTGCCCGGGTGACCGGCCGGCGCCGCCACCTCACGCGGCCTGCCGGACGCCGCGCGGCGACCTGAGCGAGGACTGAGCAAGGAAGGGAGAACAGCGCATGGCCAAGCCCTTGCACGTCGCGATCGGGGAGCGCCCGATCCTGTGCCTGATGTGTGACAACGACACGTTCCGCGTGCGGGAGGTGAAGCTGAACAGCACGGGGATGGAGCTCTTCAACCTGGCATGGGCCAACGAGTCGGCGACCGGTCTGATCTGTCTGTCGTGCGGCTACGTCCACCTGTTCGTCAACCGTGACCTGAGGTTCTTCCGGGAGCGGCGTGAGGACTGAGGGCAGGACATCGCCCCCAGGGTGACAGGACCATTTTTCCGCAGGCTCCTGACCTGCGGAGATAAGTGCACGACGAACGGACGCACCTGTCCGGATAACGGTCGTGTCACGGGTGCTGGACTTTTGGAAGATCACCGTCCGTAATGTGATCCGCATCACGTGCTGTCCGTCGGGTCTCGTGGTAGGAATGCGCAACTCCGCAGGTGGCACCACCCCTCGCCGTCTCGTGGAGGGCCGGTGCACCTCCGGCCTGCTCGACCCCGGTGATCACTGTCCGAGTCCGCGGACGGTGCGCCCCCGGTCGCCGAACGGACAACGGCGTTCGCTCAAAGCCCGCACCCCTCGCACCGGCGCAGCCCTCCCGCGCGCCGGCCCCTGCGCCATTGAGGTCCCACCGTGTCACTCGACTCCATCACCCAGTCCGTGGACAAGGCAGTCAGCGGATTCTTCGAGCCCATAGCCACCTGGCTGGGCGAGGTCGTCTTCTTCGCCATCCCCGTCGGCGGCACCCAGCTCCCCCTCATCGTCGCCTGGCTGGTCGTCGCCGGCGTGGTCTTCACCGGCTGGTTCGGCTTCGTACAGCTGCGGAAGTTCCGCCTGGCGGTCGACGTGGTCCGCGGTAAGTACGACGAGAAGGGGTCGGCCGGTGAGGTCAACCACTTCCAGGCCCTGACGGCCGCCGTGTCCGGCACGGTCGGCCTCGGCAACATCGCGGGTGTGGCCGTCGCCGTCTCCATCGGTGGCCCCGGCGCCACGTTCTGGATGATCCTGTGCGGCCTGCTCGGCATGGCGACGAAGTTCGTCGAGGTCACCCTCGGTGTGAAGTACCGCGAGGTGCACGCCGACGGCACCGTCTCCGGCGGCCCCATGCACTACCTGCCCAAGGGTCTCGCCGACCGCTTCGGCAAGAACGGCAAGACCCTCGGCAAGGTCCTCGCGGTCCTCGCCTCCTTCTTCGTCCTGTTCTTCGGCCTCTTCGGCGGCAACCTCTTCCAGGTCAACCAGTCCTACGCCCAGCTCGTCTCCGTCACCGGCGGCGAGGGCGGCCTGATGGGCAGCTCCGCCGGTGCCCTGTTCTTCGGCATCCTGATCGCCGCCCTCGTCGGCATCGTGCTCCTCGGCGGCATCCGCTCGATCGCCTCCGTCACCAGCAAGCTCGTGCCCGCGATGGCCGGCATCTACATCGCCGCCTGCCTCGTGGTCATCCTCGTCAACGTCACCGCCGTCCCGGCCGCGATCTCCTCGATCATCGAGGGCGCCTTCAACCCGCAGGGTGTCGCCGGCGGTGTCCTGGGCGCGCTGATCATCGGCTTCAAGCGGGCCGCGTTCTCCAACGAGGCCGGTCTCGGCTCCGCCCCGATCGCCCACTCCGCGGTGAAGACCAAGCACCCCGCCAGCGAGGGCCTGGTCGCCCTCCTGGAGCCGTTCATCGACACCGTCGTCATCTGCACCATGACCGCGCTGACCATCGTCATCGCCAACCCGGCCAGCTACGTCGAGCTCCGCAACGGCGGCGAGTCCATCGGTGGCGTCACCATCACCTCCGACGCCTTCGCGACGGTCCTGCCCTGGTTCCCGTACATCCTGACCCTGGCGGTCATGCTGTTCGCGATCTCCACGGTGCTGACCTGGGGCTACTACTGCATGAAGGCGTGGGCCCATCTGTTCGGCCGCAGCCGCGCCAGCGAGCTGACCTTCAAGATCTTCTACACGCTCTTCGCGGTCGCGGGCTCCCTGCTCACCCTGCAGACGCTGATCGACATGGCCGACGCGGTGCTGTTCCTGCTCGCCGTCATCAACATCATCGGCCTCTACCTGCTCGCCCCCGTGGTCAAGCGGGAGCTGAACTCCTTCCTCGCCTTCGTGAAGCGCCGCGACGCCGGCCTCGACACGGACGAAGACGCCGAGGGCGACACCGACCAGGAGCCGGTGAAGACCACCGTCTGACCGCCCCCCGGCGGCCCGGCTCCCGAAGGACCCTGTCCCCACCTCGCGCCTTGGTGCGGACAGGGTCCTTCCCCCTGTTCCATGCTGTTCCCGCAGGTGAGAGACGCCCTGGTGAGACTCCCGACCACCCGATAGGGTGTAAAGAACGCATCAACGTGACGATGCTGGTGTGCCGGGAAGTCTGGTCGGCGTCCGAGGGGCCCGTGTGCCCATCCGCCGACACGCCCCGGAGGCTTTCTTCCCATGACCCAGGCACGCCCCCGCAAGACCGCCTTCGGACTCCTGCCCTGGCCCGAGCGCCAGGCGATCGCCGAGGCCCTGCGCACCGAGACCGTCGGCGGTCTGGTCCTCCTCGCCGCCGCGATCGTCGCGCTCGGGTGGGCCAACAGCCCGTGGAGCGGCGCCTACGAGTCGATACGCGACTTCCACTTCGGCATACCGGCCCTCGGCCTGGACCTCTCGGTCGGGCACTGGACCGCCGACGGCCTGCTGGCCGTCTTCTTCCTCGTCGCCGGCATCGAGCTGAAGCGCGAACTGGTCGTCGGCGAGCTGCGCACCCCCGCCACCGCCGCCCTTCCCGTCGTCGCGGCCCTGTGCGGCATGGCCGTCCCCGCCGCCCTCTACCTGCTCACCGCCTCGGCGGGCGGCGGAAGCCTCGAAGGCTGGGCGGTGCCCATGGCCACCGACATCGCCTTCGCCCTCGCCGTCCTCGCGGTCATCAGCACCCATCTGCCCTCCGCGCTCCGGGCGTTCCTGCTCACCCTCGCCGTCGTCGACGACCTCGGGGCGATCCTCATCATCGCGGTCTTCTTCACCAGCGACCTCGACTTCTGGGCCCTGGGCGGGTCCTTCGCCGGCCTCGTCCTCTTCTACGTCCTCCAGCGCCTGCGCGTACGCGGCTGGTGGTGGTACGTGCCGCTCGGCCTCGCGATCTGGGGGCTGATGTACAACTCCGGCGTCCACGCCACCGTCGCCGGCGTCGCCATGGGCCTCATCCTGCGCACCACCCGCGACAAGGGAGAGGAAGCCTCGCCGGGCGGGCGCGTCGCCCACCTCGTCCACCCCTTCTCCGCAGGCGTCGCCGTTCCCCTCTTCGCCCTCTTCGCCGCGGGCGTCAGCGTCTCCGGCGAGGCCCTCGGCCACGTCTTCACCGATCCCGAACCCCTCGCCGTCCTGATCGGCCTGGTCGTCGGCAAGATCCTCGGCATCTTCCTCGGCACCTACCTCGCCGCCCGCTTCACCCGCGCCGAGCTCAACCCCGACCTCGCCTGGGCCGACGTTTTGGGCCTTGCCACCCTCGCCGGTATCGGCTTCACCGTCGCCCTCCTCATCGGCGAACTCGCCTTCCCGGACCCGGCCCAGGCCGAACACGTCAAGGCCGCCGTCCTCATCGGCTCCCTCACCGCCGCCGCCCTCGCCGCCCTCCTCCTGCGCCGCCGCAACCGCGTCTACAAGCGGCTGTGGGAAGAGGAGGAACGCGACGAGGACGCCGACGGCATCCCCGACATCTACCGGGCCGGATCCCGGGCAGGGGACCGCATCGACGGGTGACGGCCCCGGGACCGCGTCCCGTCCAGGCCGGGACGGGCCCGGTCCGGTCGGACGTCGTCTCCGACCAGGACTCCCGGCGCGCCTGGCCCGGAGAAGGCGCGCCGCGCGATCCGCTCGCTCAGTGACGACGGGACCACGCGCGAGGCCTGGTTGCCGGATGTCGGCAACCAGGAGAGCGCTCGGCTGCACGTCAAGGACCTGTCAACGTCACATAAGAAACGTGTAAGGTCCGTTGCGGTGTGCCGGGAAGTCTGGTCGGCGAACAAGAGACAGGTGTCTTCTTCTGCCGATCGGGGGCTTCCGTCATGGTGCTCGTCGCCGTCTTCGGGGCCGCGCTGCTTGTCGCGGTCCTTCTGTCCGGGCTCGCCGCCCGCACCGTCCTGTCCACCTCGCTGCTCTTCCTGCTCGGCGGGGCACTGGTCAGCGACGGTTTCCTCGGGCTGATCCACATCTCGCCGGAGAGCGAGATCGTGTCGGTCACCGCGGACCTGGCGCTGTTCGCGGTGCTGTTCACGGACGGCATGCACGTCTCCTTCGCCAAGCTGCGCGCCAACTGGCGCAATCCGGCACGGGCACTCGGCCTGGGCATGCCGCTCGCGTGTGTGGGCATGGCGCTGATCACCCACTACCTGGTCGGCCTCGACTGGACGACGTCCTTCCTGGTGGGTGCGGTCCTGGCACCGACCGACCCGGTGTTCGCCTCCGCGATCGTGGGCCGCAAGGAGGTCCCGGCGCGGCTGCGCGAGCTGCTGAACGTCGAGAGCGGCATCAACGACGGCCTCGCCCTCCCGGTCGTCCTCATCCTCATCGCCGCCGCCGGCCCGACGGCGGCCGGAGCCGAGGCGTCGTACGGAAGCATCGCCCTGGAGCTCGGCCTCGGCCTGGCCTTCGGAGTCCTCCTCCCGCTGCTCGTCAACGGGCTCGTACGGTTCCGGCTGCTCGGCGCGGAGCCCAAGCTCCAGCCCCTGCTGCCGCTGGCCAGCGGCGTCATCCTGTACGCGGCCTGTCATCTGACGCACGCCAACCCCTACTTGGCGGCGTTCTCCGCGGGCGCCGTCCTGGCCGCGGTGTCGCCGGAGTCGCAGAAGGCGTTCGAGCCGCTGGGGGAGTCGCTGGCCGAACTGGCCAAGTTCGCCGCCCTGCTCGTCTTCGGTGCGCTGCTGACCCCGCGGTTGTTCGGCGACCTGTCCGCCGGGGGGTACGTGGCGGTGGTGCTGGCGATCGTGCTCATCCGCCCGGCGTCGCTGTTGATCTCCCTGTGGGGGACGCGGATCGACCGTCGGGAGAAGCTCGTCGCGGCCTGGTTCGGCCCGAAGGGCTTCGCCTCGGTCGTCTACGGCCTGCTCGTCCTCCAGGCCGGCATCCCGCAGGGCCAGCAGGCGTACACGCTGATCGCCGTCTGCATCGCCTTCTCGATCATCGCGCACAGCAGCACCGACGTGCCCATCGCCCGCCTCTTCCACGTCGACGACCTCATCGGCACCGGCGCGACACCCGAGGCACGCCCTGTCTCCGAGACGAAGACCGAGGTTCTCCCGCATGCCCGCACGTGACCTCGCATGGCCCTGCACACCGCTACGGCCGGAGGCCACCCTGCGGGAGGCGGCTGCCCTCCTCTTCCGCGAACGGGCCCCGGCGGTCGTCGTGGTGAGCGAGGACGGGCATCCCTTGGCGGTGGTACCCGCCGCGCGGGTCCTGGCCGCCGTCCTGCCCGAGGCCGTGGTGGAGGACCCGCTCCTCGCCGCCGCCGCGGGCGAATCGCTCGACGACGCCGTGCGGGCCCGCGCCGCGTCCCTTCGGCTCGCCGATCTCCTGCCCCAGCGCCCGCACGCGCTCGCGGTCGTGAGTCCCGAGGCCTCACCCGTCCACATGGCCGCACTCATGGAGCGCACCGGCAGCTCCGTGGTCCTGGTCGTCGAGTACGACGACGACCACGCGCACGTGTACGGCACGGTCGACGCGGCCGGCCTGCTCCACCACTACCTCTGATCGGCCGGCCGGCTGTCCGTCAGACCTCAACGACCGTTCCCGGGGGCAGCGCCATGGTCCTCGTCCACCGGTGCCCGTGCCGGAAATCCGACCGCGAACGGGGGCGCCACGCACGCCCCCCTCACGACAAGGAGCCCGATCCGATGAACGACGACGAACCGGTCTTCAAGAAGAGCCGGTGGGGCACCAACCGCTACGTCTACAACCCGAACAACCCCGTCGGCCTCTTCCTGATCATCGCCAGCAGCGCGCTCGCCATCGTCATGATCCTCCTCATGGAGAACCGAGCCAGCCCCTTCGCGCCGCCCCCTTCCCCTACCTGGAGTCCGCCACCCGCAGAGGACCCCTGGCCCTACCCCTCAAGCACGCCGTGAACCCGCGCCATCGCGGTCCGTCCGACGACGGAGCACCAGGAATGAGGACGACGTGAAGTGGAACCGACGGACCAAGGCAGCCGCGACGGCGGCCCTCCTGCTCGCCACGGGCGCCGCGGTCTGGAGCCTCGCGCTTCGGGGCGGTCCTGAAGACCCCATGCGGGGAAGCTGCCGCGGCTCGCTGGCCGCCGACGAGGCGAGCGACTTCTTCGACGGCGCGGAACTGGAGTCCCGCGGGCATACGGCGGAGTGGGTCGGCCACGACGTCGAATACTGCTCCGTGTGGGCACGGAAGGACCAGCACGGCGCCACCCTCCGGCTCCAGATACGTCCCGCAGCCGCCCACCGGACCAGCGGGGCGGCCGAGGAAGCCGGTGCCGCTCCCCTCGGCTACGGCTGGAACGGCTCGTTCGTCATCCGCGGCCGCCCCCAGGCCGCCGTGCTCGTGGACTGCGCACCGGTCGCCGGCAAGGGACTGCTCGTGCTCACCGAGGCCACGAAGGACGCCGACGAGCTCACCCCCGACCAGGTCCTCGGCGTCGCCCGCCTGGCCACCGAGACCGCTCGCCGTGCCGCCGGTCGCTTCCACTGCGAAGGGAACCTGGGGCAGCGCCCTGACAGGGTCGACACGGCCGGGGCGGCGAAACGGCCGGTCGCCGAGGCACGCGAAACCTGTCGTGGAGTGGTCAGCCGGAGCGACGCCGACGTCCTGGGAGCCGTCGCCGTCGCCGAGTACCGGGCAGGCCGCGCGCTGACCGAGGAGTGCGACGTGAAGCTGCGTCAAGGCGGCCACGTACGCGTCAACGCCTACTACGGACCCTCCGCCCGGCAGGAGACGTACCTCGACACCCGCTACCCCGGCAGCGTCGTCGGCATCGTCACCCGCTCCCGCGCCTGCCCGGGCGCACTCGGCACCGCGTACTTCAAAGTCACACCGCCCAAGGGGGACGACGGCAAGCCCGCGCCGCTCGACGGCCCGAAGCGCAAGGCGCTGGACGACGTCCTCACCTCCTTCGCCGCAGCCTCCGCAGCGCGTCACGGCTGCTCCACCAGCTGACGGGGGGCGCGGGTGGCGGCCGCTCGGGAACACGCAGCGGTCCTTGCCTCCCGGATGCTCGGGTCGCCGTGGACGACGAGGACGCGGTGCAGGAGGCCCCTTCGGCAGTAATGGGTGATGGCGCGGCAAGGCCGGCGAGGACGATTCAGGGTTCCCTGAATTCAGCAAGTTGTGTACCGTGACGGTGTGTTGACTGTCGCCTCCGACATCGAGGTGCTGGCCCGCTTCGGCCGCGCTCTCGCCGATCCGATCCGCTGCCGCATCCTGCTCGCCCTGCGCGTCGCCCCCGCCTATCCGGCCGACCTCGCCGAGGCGCTGGACGTCTCCCGGACCCGGTTGTCCAACCACCTGGCATGCCTGCGGGACTGCGGCCTGGTCGTCACCGCGCCCGACGGCCGCCGCACCCGCTACGAGCTGGCCGACGAACGCCTCGGCCACGCGCTCGACGACCTGCGAACCGCGGTGGTCGCGGTCGAGACCGACCGTACGTGCACCGACGCCGACGACAAGGGGTGCTGCTGATCATGTCCGGCGAGGCGTCCATGTCCCTCGGTTCCTCCCCGGCCCGGCGTGACGTGCTCACCCGTCGGATACGGCTTCTGGTGGCCGTGACCATCGCCCACAACGTCATCGAGGCGATCGTCGCCCTGACTGCCGGCACTCTTGCTTCCTCCACCGCCCTGGTCGGCTTCGGTCTCGACTCGGTCATCGAGGTCTCCTCCGCCGCCGCGATCGCCTGGCAGTTCTCCGCCCGCGACCACGCCGTGCGCGAGGCCCGTGAACAGCGCGCCCTGCGGATCATCGCTGTCTCCTTCTTCGCGCTCGCCGCGTACGTGACCGTCGACGCCGCTCGCTCGCTGACCGGCAGCGGCGAGGCCGAACGTTCCGTCCCCGGCATCGCCCTCGCTGCCCTTTCCCTCGCGGTGATGCCGTTCCTGTCCGCTGCCCAGCGACGCGCGGGCCGCGAACTGGGCTCCGCCTCCGCGGTCGCCGACTCCAGGCAGACCCTGCTGTGCACCTACCTGTCCGCCGTCCTCCTGGCCGGCCTGGTTCTCAACGCCACTCTCGGCTGGTCCTGGGCCGATCCTGTGGCCGCGCTCCTGATCGCCGCGATCGCGGTCAAGGAGGGCTGTGACGCCTGGCGGGGCAAGGGGTGCTGCGCGGCCCCGACCGCCGCGGTGGGCGTCCCCGACGGCACTCGGGTGGGCACGTGCGACTGCGGTCTGGACCGCGCCTGCTGTGACTGACCGCTCGCCGGTGTGACAGGCCGGACGACGGAAGGGGCGCGATCCGCCTCCGGCCGGCGCGCCCTCGTACTCGACCGGAAGGGCAGGAGTCGCGGGCCGCCGAGACCGTCGCGTCCACGGTCGCCGACCTCGCCTGGTCGCGACAGGGCCTGCGCCTGGCCGTCGCCGCGTACGGGGCAGTCCAAGGCCAGGAGAAGCGCAGCGCCCGGCCCGTCGGGCGCCGAAGAAGTACGGGCCGTCGGCACCGGCCGCCACCCTGTCCGTCCACACGCTGTCGGTCGCGGACGCGGCGATCAGCGGTGAGGAAGTCCCGCGCCCACCGGTCGAACAGGACCGTCCGCAAGACCGTGCCCACGAGGCTCGGCAGACCCTTGAGCGCCCGAAGCCGCACGGCAGCGCCGCCGCGATCTCCGCGGCACGCGCGTCGCGCGGCGCGGAATCCGACGTGCGGTGCTCCACCGCCCGCCCGTATAGCGGAATGAGCGGCGTCTCCTGGACAGCGCCCAGGAAGGGACCGTGCGTCGTCACTCTTGCCGCCGTCCTGGCCCGTGCCGGAGGGGAGTTGGGATCTCGCCCGGCTCTTCCGCGGGCCTGCCGAAAAGGGGCCGGGCCGGACGGTGCCGTGGCTGCGACCACCGTCCGGCCCGGAGGGTGCGGGGCCGCCGTCCCAGGCCGTCCGCTCGTGCTCGTAGCCGTTGAAGCGGTACGTCTCCGTTGGCGGGGAACCCGCCCTCGGCGGGACGGGTCCGCACGGCGTCGTGAGCGCTCAGCCCTCCGGCTGGATCAGGCCGCGCTCGTACGCCTTCACCAGGCGCTGCGGTACGAGGTACGCCGAGCCGTCCACGGTCAGGGGGACGAGCTGCGTGGTGGCCGCCCTCCATTGGGCACGGCGGTGGCGGGTGTTGCTGCGGGACATCTTCCGCTTGGGGACGGCCATCGTGAGACTCCTCGGTCGGGTGGTGACGCGGAAGAAGCTACCTGGAAATGGATACCATTATCAATCCGACCGGGTGTGCGGGAAGAGAGGGTCGTGCCACCCGCTCCAGGCCGACCGGCCCTGCGACAGCTCGGCATCCGTCACCAGCGCGCCGTCCAGCGCGCCGGTGATGCGCTCGATGTCGAGGCCCGGTCCGGTGAACCTGATCTCGTTGCGCCGCTCGCCGTAGTAGTCGTCCCACAGCCAGTCGGCGAGGGTGCGGCGTTGCGCGGAGGCGGCTTCCCAGGCGTGGGTGTCCGACTCGTCCAGCCACCGGTCGACCTCGCGGACGTCGAGGTGGGCGCCGGCCGACCGCCAGTGGATGACGGCGTCGGGCCTGTTGGCGAGCCAGAGGTGCCCCCGGCTCCGCAGGACACCGAACATGACGTCCCCGAGGGCGTCGGCGAGCCGTCCCGGGTGGAGGGGCCGCCGGGCGCGCCAGACGAGACTCGATACGCCGGAGCGGGCGTCCGGGGGTGGGGGCAGGAGGGCGACCGCCTCCAGCGACGCCTCCCATGTCGCGCGTGCGTCGGCGGGTGAGCGCCGTCCCGTCGGTGCCCCGCCGTCCGCGGAGAGGTCGTGCGGCGTCGTCACCCGGGCGCGGGGGTTGAGATGGTGGAGGAGCGTGGCTGCGCTCTCTCGCGCGTGGGGGCCGGCCGGGGCGGCCACGAGGAGCGTGTCGGCGGCCTCGATCTGCCGGGCCGCGACCTCGGCGGTGGTGAGCGGCTCACTCCAGCCGTCACCCGTCCACAGGCGGGATGCCTCGCGCGTGTCGGCGATGTCGTTGAGGAAGGCGGAGGGCGCGACGGCCGCGAGCACGGGAGCGCAGTCGTAGTGATCGTCCAGGCTGTCGGCCCCGATCCTCCTGCGCCACAGGCGCAGGAGGAAGGGTAGGAGGTCGATCTCCTGGGGAAGGGTGAGGAGGACGCGTACGTCCTTCCTGGCCCGCCGCAGTACGATCAGGTCCTGGCGCAGGATCACCGTCGGATCGCCCGTGCCTCCCGACGAGACGGGCGCCGTCCCGTCGGCGGGGGCGGAGCGTGCGGCTAGGAGTCGCTGGACCACCGGATACGGGCCGCTCGTGGCGGCCTGGACGGACACCGAGAGCGTGACCGCTTCCGGGTGACGGCGGGCCAGCCGACGGGTGAGTTCGCCGCGTGCCTCGGGGGTGTTGCCGACGAGGACGCTCAGTACGCCCTTCGGAGTCGCCTCGCCGCTCGGCGTACGGCGCTTTGGCTCAGGTCTCATGTCGAAGATGCCTCGGGAGGGGGAGGCGGAACGTCCGCGTGCGGCTTGCCGTGGTCCCCCGCGCGCGCCCGCAGAGTGCCGCACGCGCGCGGGAGCGACCATGAATGCTGTCGGTGGCCCTGTCCGAGAGGGGCCGGGCCCCGTGGACGGGGGTGCCCGGCCGGTGGAGGGGGCTGGTTTCCGGTATTTACCAGGAGGACTTGGTCACGCCGGGGAGGAAGCCGGCGTGGGCCTGCTGGCGTGTCCGTACGCGTGAGAGGCCGAACCTGCGCAGGTAGCCGCGGGGCCGGCCGTCCACGCTGTCGCGGTTGCGTACGCGGGTGGCGCTGGCGTTGCGCGGCTGTCGGCGCAGCTCCGCCTGGGCGGCCTCGCGTTCGGCCGTGGTGGAGGAGGGGCGGCGGATGATCTCCTTGAGTTCCGCCCGCCGGGCGGCGTACCGCTCGACGGTCCGCTTGCGCTTCTCGTTCTGCGCGATCTTGCTCTTCTTCGCCATCAGACCTTTCCTCCCCGTGCGCGGATGCGGGCCACGGCCGCCTCGATGCCGATCATGTCCACGGTCTTGATCGCCCTGGCGCTCAGGGTGAGGCGGACGTGGCGCCCCTCGCTGGGCAGCCAGTAGCGCTTGCGCTGGATGTTGGGGTCGAAGCGGCGCGAGGTGCGCCGGTGGGAGTGGGAGATGGTGTTGCCGAAGCCGGGCTGGGCGCCGGTCAGTTGGCAGTGGGCCGACATGAGTGCAGCCGCCTTTCTCACCGCGAGGGCTTGTTGGTAATGGAAATCGTTCCCATATAGTACCGCCATGGCACGCAATGAGATCCGCCCGGTCATCAAGCTCCGCTCCACGGCGGGCACCGGGTTCACCTGTGTCACGCGCAAGAACCGCCGGAACGACCCCGACCGGATGGTGCTGCGCACGTACGACCCCGTCGCCCGGCGCCATGTCGACTTCCGCGAAGAACGCTGATCCACGCCCCCTCACGCCGTCCCCCTCCTGAAAGGCCCCGCCATGAAGCCCGGCATCCACCCCGCCTACGAGCCCGTCGTCTTCCGGGACTCCGCCTCCGGTACCGCGTTCCTCACCCGCTCCACGATGACGAGCGACAAGACGATCGAGTGGGAGGACGGCAACACCTACCCGGTCGTGGACGTGGAGATCTCCTCCGCGAGCCACCCCTTCTACACGGGCACGGCACGCGTGCTCGACACGGCCGGCCGGGTCGAGAAGTTCCAGCGCCGCTACGGAGCCCGCTGATGGACCGCACGCAGAGGCTCCCCGTCGTCATCGTCGCCGGCCTGCACGCCGAGGCCCGGACGGAGGTCGTCGACCGCCTCCTGAAGTCCGTCCCCGGCAGCGTGGCCCTGCATCACGACCTCGCGGCGGCGTCCGAGGGCAGCGTCCTGCGGCTGATCCGCGACGCCGACGGCGTCCTCTCCCGCGGCGAGACACCGCTGGTCAACGACTGCGCGTGCTGCGCCCTGCGCGAGGACCTCGTCCCGGAACTGGACCGGATGGCCGACAGCGGCCTGACCCGCCTCGCCGTGGTCGAGCTGTGGGACTCGGTCGAACCGAAGGCCATGGCCGAGGTCATCGCCGCCCACGGCCACGACCGCCTGACCCTGACGAACGTGATCACCGCCGTGGACCCCGCTCTCGTCCTGCCCTGCCTCGCCAACGGCGACGACCTGGCGGAAGCCGGCCTCGCGGCGGCCGCCACCGACCAGCGGACCGTCGGCGACACCTGGGCCCGCCAGTTCGAGTACGCGCCCGTCCTCGCCGTCGTCGACAACGACGAGGCCGACGACGAGGACCGCGCCCTGCTCGCGCAGCTGCACCCCACCGCGCGGCGCGTACCCGCCGCCTCCGGTGAGCTCGCCCGTATCGCCCTCGCCGGCTTCGACGTCGAGGCGGCGGCCGCCGCCCAGCACCCGGCGTGCGCGCTGCTGCCCCAGGACGCGGACGAGGCCGGAGTCACCACCTTCGTATGGCGCCGCCACCGCCCGTTCCATCCGGAACGGCTCTACGAGGCCTTGGAGGACCTGTGCTGTGCGGCGGCCCGCAGCCGTGGCCGGTTCTGGCTCGCCGACCGGCCCGACACCCTGCTGGCCTGGGACGCGGCCGGCGGGGCGCTCTGCGTGGAGAACGCGGGCCCCTGGCTGGCGTCGCTGCCGGACGCGGCGTGGGAGATGGTCCCGCCCATGCGCCGGGCGGCGGCCGCCCTGGACTGGCATCCCGAGCACGGCGACCGCTGCCAGCACCTCGTCTTCACCTCACCCGGCCTCGACCGCGACGGCCTCGAACGGCTCCTGGACTCCTGCCTCCTGACGGACGCGGAGTACGCGTCGGGGCGTGAGGCGTGGAAGCACCTGCCCGCCGCCTTCGACTCCCTCCTCGACGCCGCCTGACACCCACCCGTACGACCGTTCACGGCCCGGCCCGACCGACCGTGACGGAAACCTTTCCGCAAGGAGACCCCGCCATGGCCCGACGCCAGGACCCCCGCAAGCCCGTCAAGTCCCGCCCCAACCCGCTCGACGCGGCGGGCATCACCTACATCGACTACAAGGACACCGACCTGCTGCGGAAGTTCATCTCCGACCGCGGCAAGATCCGCAGCCGCCGCGTCACCCGCGTGACCGCCCAGCAGCAGCGCGCCCTCGCCACCGCCATCAAGAACGCCCGGGAGATGGCCCTGCTGCCGTACTCAAGTCGGTGAGGGGCCGGCCGGGCGGTCCGTCGGGGCAGACCGTCGCGCAGGACGGCGCGGTGACAGACCCACGACCTGACAGAGTCGGTATGGGTTTCGCGCGGCCCTGGTCCTCGCCGACCGTTCGGTCGTCGTCGAGGTGCAGGTGTCCCGGGCGGCGCGACCCGCCGGTCGGCGAGCCCCGGCAGAGGCAGGGCGCGCGCCGATCGCTCGCCGATGTCGGTTCTCTTCAGGAGGGAAAAGTCACGGACTCAAACATCGCCGAACAACAAACTGCGACAGAGTCCTTGACCTCCCGTCAGTGGCTTCCTACGCTCACGGCAGGAAATGGGAGCGCTCCCACCAGCGCCCCCTTGTCCCCGTGCCCCGCGGGCAACCGCGCTCACGCACCCCCCACCCCCCGGAGGTCACCGTGACCGAGACCGACGCGCACCGGAGCCGCCGTACGACCCCCGCCCCGTTCCGAGCAGAGAGCCGGCCCAGGAGGAGACTGACGCTGGCGCGCGGGGTCGTCGCCGCCGCGCTCGCCGGGTCCGCGCTGGCCGGGATTCCGCAGACGGACGCACAGGCCGCCACCGCGCGGCAGGTGGAACGGCTCGACCGCGGCCTCATCAGTACGTACACCGGGGCCGGGAACCTGGTGTCGTGGCGGTGGCTGGCAACGGATCCGGACGGTGTGGCGTTCAACGTCTACCGGGGCTCCGTCAGGCTCAACTCCGCGCCGCTCACCGCCTCCACCAACCACTTCGACGCCGGCGCACCCGCCTCCGCCGACTACACGGTGCGAGCGGTCGTGAACGGCGTCGAGCAGGGCGCGTCCGAGCCCGCGCTCCCGTTCCGCTCCGGGTATCTGGACGTCCCCCTGTCGCCACCCGCGGGAGGGACGACCCCGGACGGAGTGGCGTACACCTACGAGGCCAACGACGCCAGTACCGGTGACCTCGACGGTGACGGCAGGCTCGACCTGGTCCTGAAGTGGCAGCCGACCAACGCCAAGGACAACTCGCAGTCCGGATACACCGGAAACACGATTCTCGACGGCATCCGGCTCGACGGGACCCGGCTGTGGCGGATCGACCTGGGCCGCAACATCCGTTCCGGCGCGCACTACACGCAGTTCCAGGTGTACGACTACGACGGCGACGGCCGCGCCGAGGTCGCCATCAAGACCGCGGACGGCACCCGGGACGGCACCGGAGCCGTGATCGGCGACTCCTCCGCCGACCACCGCAACTCCAGCGGCTACGTCCTGACCGGCCCCGAGTACCTGACCATGTTCCACGGGCAGACCGGCAAGGCCATGGGCTCGGTGGACTACGTACCCGCCCGCGGCACCGTCTCCTCCTGGGGCGACTCCTACGGCAACCGCGTCGACCGCTTCCTCGCCGGCACCGCCTACCTCGACGGCGCCCGCCCCTCCCTGATCATGGCCCGCGGCTACTACACCCGTACCGTCGTCGCCGCGTGGGACTGGCGGAACGGCCGGTTCACCCGCCGCTGGACCTTCGACACCAACTCCTCCACCAACACCGGCAAGGGCTACGACGGCCAGGGCAACCACAGCCTGTCGATCGCGGACATCGACGCCGACGGCAAGGACGAGATCGTCTACGGCGCGATGACCGTCGACGACAACGGCGCCGGCCTCTGGACGACCCGGCTCGGCCACGGCGACGCCGGCCACGTCGGCGACCTCGACCCCGCCCGGCCGGGCCTCGAGTACTTCAAGGTCTCCGAGGACAAGACCAAGCCCGGCTCCTGGACGGCCGACGCGCGCACCGGTCAGACCCTGTGGCAGACCGCCTCCGGCGCCGACAACGGTCGGGGCGTCGCCGCCGACATCCACGCCGGCAGCCCCGGCGCCGAGGCGTGGTCGGCCTCCGACACCACCCTGCGCTCCGCCACCGGCGCCCCCCTCGGCCGCGAGCCCTCCAGCATCAACTTCCTGTCCTGGTGGGACGGCGACCCCGTCCGCGAACTCCTCGACGGCACCCGCATCGACAAGTACGGCACCTCCGGCGACACCCGTCTCCTCACCGGCTCCGGCGTCTCCTCCAACAACTCCACCAAGGCCACCCCCGCGCTCTCCGGCGACATCCTCGGCGACTGGCGCGAGGAGGTCGTCTGGCGGACCGGCGACAACCGCGCCCTGCGCATCTACGCGACGCCCCACCGGACCGACACCAGGATCACCACCCTGCTGCACGACACCCAGTACCGCACCGCCCTCGCCTGGCAGAACACCGCCTACAACCAGCCCCCGCACCCCTCCTTCTTCATCGGTTCCGGCATGCGCCCCGCTCCGCGCCCCACCGTCTACACCCCCTGAATCACGAGCGAGGGGAGGGGGAGGGGTGCCGCCCGGCGGCGGCCACTCGGCGAACGCCGTGGCCATCCCGAGCGATGGCACGATCGTCGTCGCGGGCACCACCGAGATGTAGCTCCGGCGACGACACGATGATCGGCGGCCCCGGAACCGACACCTGCACCACCGACCCAGGCCCCGCATAGGCTCCCCCTGACCAAGGCACCGGACCGGACCTGCGACGATCGATCGAACGACATCGGGCGCGAGTGGACGACGACGCGGGGACGGGATGATGAGCCAGTACTTCGACCTGGGTGACGAGACCTTGTGGAACCCGTCCAACGGCGCTTCGCACATGTTCCAGCGCCATGTGGCCCTGCACGAGGCGGAACTGCGGCTGCCGTCCGGTATCGGGCCGATGGAGATGGACGAGTGCCAGATCGACCCCGTCGTCTTCGGGGAATTCGTCCACGCCTTGCTGGCACGACACCGGCGGACCGGTCACGCCATCATCCTCGCGCTCTCTGCGGACTTCACGGCGATCACGCTGGTCCTGGCCCAGCGCGCCGGAATCACGATCGACTGGGCGCGGCTCAGCGCCGAAACGGACGGTCCCCTGGAGGATGTGCAGGTGTCCGCCGTCACCGGGATGTCCGAGCCGCCCGAAGGCGCGGCCTGGGCGGCGGCCCTGCGGGCAAGAGCCCAGGAGTTGGGCCGGCGCATGCCCTGCTGAACCGCGGCGGTTCGAGCGTTTCGGTCCACAGTGCGCGGGGCCATAGCGGTCGGGGCCATAGCGGTCGGTGCCAGAGCGGTCGGAGCGGGGTGGTCCGGTCCGGGGCGGGGGTGGTCCGGGGCGGTGGTGGTCCGGTCGGACCGGGGCCGGTCGGTCGCGACCGGTCCCGGCCGGGGCGAGCCGGTCCTGACGGTCCGGGCCGGGGCGAGCCGGTCCTGACGGTCCGGGCCGGGGCGAGCCGGTCCTGACGGTCCGGGCCGGGGCGAGCCGGCCCTGACGGTCCGGTCCCGGGTGGGCCGCGGCGAGTCGGTTCGTGTCGGTGTTGGGCCGAACGGGTGAGGAACGGGAGGATGGGCGCATGAGTAGGTACGAGAGGTACGACGTCACCGACGAGCAGTGGGAGGGTCTGGCACAGGTCGTGCCCCTGCGCGGCCGGGACGAATGGCCGTCCAGGGTCGACCACCGCACGATTCCCGAGCAGTACCAGGCCGCCCAGCAGCGCCGTATGGTCGTGCTGCGGGTCCAGGTCTTCGCCGACGCCCGCGAGGTCGCCGAGTACCTCATCGCCCAGGTCCCCGTGCTGCTCGACCTCACGAGCGCCGACACCGAGGTCGCCAAGCGCATCCTCGACTTCAGCAGCGGTGTCGTCTTCGGGCTCGGCAGCGGCATGCACCGCGTCGACCGCAACGTCTTCCTGCTGGCGCCGGCCGGCACCGAGGTGGAGGGCGCGGAGGACGGGAGCGCGGAGGACATCGACGAGGGCGCGATCCCTCGTTCGTAGGAAGGTCCTTCAGCCGTAACGGTTCGTCGTTCGCCCGGCTGCGTACGGTCCGATCATGACCATCACCGGCGGCACCGCCCCCGAACGCGACCCCGCTCCAGCCGCCCGCGACCGTACGCACGGTCCGGCGGCGCCCGGGGTAGTCCCCGCTCAGGGACGTCCACGCGTACCCGCGCCTCAGTCCCCGTCCGTTCCCGCCCCCCTTCCGGCCTCCGCTCTTGTGCCCCCTCTCGCCTCCCCCCTCACGTCTCCTCTCGCCTCGGCAGAGCGGAGCAGGGGCGAGAGGACCCGGCCAGCCGTCACGGAGTTACGGCTCTCCGCCTTCGGCGCCCATCGCGGGACCGTCCTTCCGCTCGGGCCCGTGACGCTGCTCCGGGGCCCGAGCGGAAGCGGCAAGTCCACCGCCCTGCGCGCGTACGAGGTGCTGGCGACGCTCGGCGCCGGTGCGGGGCTCGCCGAGGCACTGCCGGACGCGGCGGACCGGGTGCCCGAGTCCGCGAGGCCCGACACCCAGGGGAGGCGGGGTTTCCGGATCGGCTGCACGGTCGACGGACCGGTGGGGCCGGTCCACCTCGACATCGCCGTCCAGGCCGAACCCTCCCTGAGGATCGTCGGCGAACGCCTCACCGCCCAGGGCCGTGTCCTCCTCGCCACCGCCCTGCGGGACCCCGGCCGCGGCACCGTTCAGGCCGAATGGCACACAGCGGGCAGCACCCCCGTCACCAGGGCCCCGCTGCCGGACGACCTCCTCGCCACCGCCCTGCTCCCGCTGCGCGTCGCCGGCAAGACCCAGGGGCAGCGGGACGTGCTGGCCGCGGCGGAACAGGTGATCGTCGGGCTGCGCTCGGTCTTCCCGTGCGACCCGCAACCGCGGAGCATGCGGGCACCGGTGCCGGTGGGCGAGGGCCGACTGCGAAGGGACTGCCGCAATCTCGCGGAGGTCCTGCACCGCACCGCCACCGCATGCCCCCGGCGCCACGTCCGCCTGGCCGCGTTCGCCGGTGCGGGCTGTGCGGGGCCGGTCACGGGCCTCGGCCTACGGGAGTCGGCGGAGGGCGACACCGTCCAGGCCGTGCTGGAGCGCGCCGCCCGCGCGGCGACGCCGCTGGGCCGTCTCGGCGACGGCGAACTGCGCTATCTCGCCCTCGGCCTCGTCCTGCTCACCGGTCCCGGCGTGCTCGCGGTGGACCCCGTCGCCGAGGTGCCGCAGGCCATGCAGACGCTCACCGTCCTCGCCGACGGCCTCGACCGCGGCCTCGACGGCCGGCAGCTACGCGCCCTGCTCTCCCTGGCGGAGGAGATCTGCGCGAAGGGCCACCTCCGGCTCGTCGCGACGGTCGGAGAAGGAGCCGTCGTCGACGCGCCGAGCGTGCCCATCGTGTCGAAGGAGGCGAACGTGCCGAAGGCGTCGAACGAGGTGAACGGGTCGAACGAGGCGAGCGGGGTGACGGGGCCGAGCGGGGTGGGTGGGCCGCGCGGGGTGCGTGGGGTGAACGAGAGCAAGGGGCCGAACGAGTCCCAGGTGACGGTGGTAGACCTGGGGCGTGACAGAACTTGACGTGCCGGGCCTGCAGCGCCGCCTCGCGGACTTCGCCGCGGCCCGCGAGTGGCAGCCCTACCACACGCCGAAGAACCTGGCCGCGGCGCTGAGCGTCGAGGCCGCCGAACTCCTCGAAATCTTCCAGTGGTTGACTCCCGAGGAGGCCGGGCGGGTGATGGCGGACCCGGAGCAGGCGCACCGGGTCACGGACGAGGTCGCCGACGTCCTCGCCTACCTCCTCCAGTTCTGCGGGGTGTTGGGGATCGACCCGCTCGCGGCGCTCGCGGCGAAGATCGACCGCAACGAACTCCGTTTTCCCGTGCGCGGACGCCGGTCCGAGGCGGCCGCGCAGGGTGACGACGACGCCGATCGTCACTCTTCGGAGTGATCGAGTTATCCACATCGAGCTTCCTGTCCACAGTTTCCCGAATTCCCCTGGTGTTTGGGTCCAGGCGGCCTCACGCTGGGTAATGGAATGAATGAGCGGTAAGTCTGGGGAACGGGGGCGGCGTTGATGGAAGCGGAGCGACTCATCGCGGCCGGTCGGCATGCGCTGGCCGAGAGCCACACGGCGCTGGACATCGTGGCGGAGGCCTGGCAGGCCCAGGTCCTCGCCCAGGCCATAGGAAGTCACCTCGCGCTCGGCGGCCCGCCGGAGCTGCGGGGCGAGGCACGCGGGCTGAGCGAGATAGGCGGCGGGCGGGTCACGGTCGACCACTCCGTCCTGCGCACCGGTGGGTTACGGGCCACGCAGCTCACCGCCGTGGGCGACGCGCGCGCGGCGCTCACGGCGCTCGGCGCGCTTCTCGGCGAGGTGGGCATCGCCCTGGTCGGGGTGGCGTGCGCCACCGACGAGGACGGGCTCTACTGGCAGTGCATCGAGGCGATCGACGCCGCCGACGAGGCGGGCGACCGCGTGCGCACCATGCTCCGCCGCCTGGCCGTACGTGAGCGAGAGCGCGGCCGACCGCCCGACCCCACCCGCAACCGGGCGGGTCCGACCCCAGGTCTGCGCTGAGCACCACGGCCGGGCGGGGGGGCGAGCGCGTCGGACCGGGCCGGACCGAGCCGGACCGAGGCGGGCGGAGACGGGAGGAGGCGGACGGAGTCGGACCGGGGCGGATGGAGCCGGAGGAGGCGGACCGAGGCGGACGGAGGCGGTCCGAGCCGTGCGGAGGAGGGTGCCGGTGCGCGGGCGGCGGGAGCGGCGCCAGGGCTCGGGGGCTCGGAGGCTCAGACGCGGGCGTCAGGCGGGGGTGACGTCCGGGTGGTCGGGGCTCGTGCGGGCGGAGGCGGGCGACTGGCGGTCCGCCGACGACTGGAGGTCGGCGTCGAGCTGGGACAGGTCGGCGGTCAGGGCCGCCATCAGCTCCTCCATCTGCTGCAGCAGGCCTTTCGGAGCACCGCCCTGCTCAGGCACCGACGGCTCGGACCGGGCCGGCTGTGCGGACTCCGCCGACACCTCTGACTGCACGGACTGCACGGACTGCACGGACTGCACGGACTGCACGGACTGCACGGACTGCACGGACTGCACGGACTGTGCGGACGGGAGGGGCGGTACGGGCTGTACGGACTGTGCGGACGGGAGGGGCGGTACGGGCTGTACGGACTGGACCGACGGCTGCGGGGGCGGCACCTGAGTGACGGGCTGCTCGGGAACGACCCGCTCCGGTGCGGCTTCCTGGGACATGGCGGCCTCCTCGGCCCGGGGCCCTTCGGCGCGGGAAGGGCCACCAGAGAGGCGCACCGGCAACGGCCGCCGGCGCGCGGGCCGGGCGGTCCGGCTCCGCCCGAGCCAACGACGCCCGCCCGCCCCTGGTCACTGGCCCATGGGGACGCCGCCCGCCAGGGGTGTGGATATTCACCCGGCCGTGCCGGTGGAGATCATCCGCTGACGAAACGGTTGACGCGCATACGGGAGCAGAAGGCGGGCCGGGGGGTGGGGAGGGAGGGGGAGGGGGGAGCCCCCCCGGGAGGCGTAATCGGGGCTTAAGGAGGGTGGGTCAGGATGGCTCGTTCACGTGGGAAGCCGAAGCGAGGAGTGCAGGGATGACGGGGCTCATGGTCGACAGTGACGTGTGGATCAGGCGGTTCCATCCGTCCGCGGCGGGGGACTCGGAGCGGATTCCGCTGGTCTGTTTTCCGCACGCGGGTGGGTCGGCCGGCTACTTCCACGGGCTGTCACGGTTGTTGGATCCCGCGGGGGTCGAGGTGCTGGCCGTTCAGTACCCGGGACGGCAGGACCGCAGGGGCGAGGCTCCGATGGAGGACGTGCGGGAGATCGCGGCCGCGGTCGTCGCGGCGATCGCGCCGTGGACGGAGCGCCGCCCGGCGTACTTCGGGCACAGCATGGGTGCCGTCGTCGCTTTCGAGGCGGCGCGGCTGAGTGAGCCTTCGGTGCTGTTCGCCTCCGGGCGCCGCGCGCCGTCCACGCACCGTGCGGAGGCGTTCCATCTGCTCGACGACGACGCGCTGATCGCCGAGACGGAGCGGCTGAGCGGAGTCTCGTCGGAGCTGCTCGCCGACCCCGAGATGCGGGAGCTCGTGCTGCCGCCGCTGCGGGCCGACTACCGGGCGATCGAGACGTACCGCCCGGAGCCGGATGCCGTCGTACGAGTGCCGATCGAGGTGATCGTGGGTGACCGGGACCCGCGGGTCAGCGAGGAGGAGGCACGGGCCTGGCGGGCGCACACCACAGGGCAGTTCGGCTGCACCGTCGTCCCCGGTGGCGGGCACTTCTATCTGGCGGACCGCGGCGAGGAGCTTGCCGCTCTGATCACCGGTAGGCTCGCCCGGCTGCCGCGCTAGCAGGTCCGCCGGGCGAGCAGGGCTGCGGGTCAACCCTTCAGGGCCAGGGCGAGTGTCGGAAATATTTCTGGAACGGCTGTTCGGTCGCTTGGCTAGGGTGCGGCCATGGCGAACTACGTGCTGGTGGCAGGTGCGCGGCTCGGAGCGTGGGCGTGGGACGAGGTGGTGCCGCATCTGAGAGCGGCCGGCCACGGCGTCTACCCGCTGACGCTGTCGGGTCTCGCCGAGAAGCGAGGCGTGCCGGCCGGGCAGCAGACCCACGTGCAGGACATCGTCGACGAGGTCGAGCGTCGGGATCTGCGTGAGGTCGTCCTGGTAGGTCACAGCTACTCGGGCATCCCGGTCGGTCAGGCCGCCGAACGGGTCGGCGATCGGCTGGCGGGCGTGGTCTTCGTCGACTCCAGTGTTCCGGCCGATGGCGAATCGTTCGTCTCCTCCTGGCCGGACGGCGGGGTGACGGTGCGGGCGTCGATCGCCGAGAACGAGGGATTCTGGCCGGTCGCGCCTGCGACCCACTTCGAGGGTCACGGTCTCACCGATGAGCAGATCGCACGGATCGTTCGCGGCTCGTCGCCGCACCCGGGCGCCACGCTGACCGAACCCGCCGTGCTGGAACGGTCGCTCGGTGACCTCCCGGCGACGTACGTCACGTGCACGCTCGGTGACCCCGAGCCGGGCGATGACGTGGCAGACCTCCTGCTCAGCGAGGACTGGCGGCTGATCGAGATGGACACCGGCCACTGGCCGATGTTCTCCCGGCCGCGCGAACTGGCGCAGGTCCTCCTCGGCACCGTCGGGAAGTGACCGCAGCTCTACGCTGACGGACTCCTTGTCGCCCTGGGGGTTGGTGCCGGAGATGCGCGCCGGAGCGATCCGGGGACGGACGGCCCGAGCGGGCCCGGCGGGGCCGCGAGCAGCGGTCCGTCCGGGCCCGCTCGGGTCAGCGTCGCGGTGGCCAGAGGCCGTCGATCAGGACCGTGAGGACCTGGTCGGCCTCGTCGGGGGCGTGCTCTCGGGTCCAGGCCACCGCGGCGATCAGCGCGAACAGCTCGGCCGCGGTGATGTCGTCCCGCACCTCGCCGGTCCGCTGTGCGCGTTCCAGGAGCTGCTGGCCGGACGACTGCATCGACGTGCAGGCGTTGTTCAGCTCGGAGGTCTCGTCCTTGAGGCTGTCCATCAGCAGGGTCACGAGTCCCCGGTACGTGGTGGCGTGGGCCACCGCCGCCCGGACCCAGGTCGCGAGGGCCGCGCCGGCCGGCTCCGTGGTCAGCAACTCCTGGGCCGTGTCACCGAGTTCGGAGAGGCTGTCCCGGAGCATCGTCTTGAGCAGGGCCTCCCGGGTGGGGAAGTGGCGGTACAGCGTCGCGTTGCCCAGCCCCGCCTGCTTGGCGATGTCGTCGAGCGAGGTGTGGATGCCGTGCTTGTCGAAGGCCTTCCTGGCCTCGGTCAGGAGTCGCTCGTAGTTGCGGCGGGCGTCTGCGCGCATCGTGCTGTCTTCTCCTCAGCCGTGCTCGGACGGTGCCGCCGCCGGCGACGGCAGCGGCACCATAAGCGGGGTAGGACCCCGATTCTATCCTGCCTCCCCGCCGATCTCCCTGCTCAGCCGGGCGGCCAGCTCCGCGGGCGTCGGATGGTCGAACGCGAGCGTCGCCGCCAGTTCGAGCCCCGTCGCCTCGGCCAGCAGATTGCGCAGCTCAAGGCCCGTGAACGAGGTGAATCCGGCCTCCAGGAAGGTGGCGTCCGGGGCGATCTCGGCGACGGAGTCGTGCCCGAGTACGTCCGCCGCCGAGGACAGCACCAGTTCCAGGAGCTCCGCCTCCCGCTCCTCGGGGGCGAGCCCGGCGAGATTCCGGCGCGGGACGGGGTCTCCGAGGGCATCGACGACTTCGAGGCCGCCGTCCCGCGCCGGGGTGGAGGGGGCCGCCGGCTCCTCTGCGAGCCGTACGGCCGGGGCGTGAAGCCAGTACGGGCGCCGCTGGAAGGCGTACGGCGGAAGGGGCACCCGCCGGCCCGCGGGGGCGAGCCCGGCCCAGTTCACCGGGCGGCCGTGCGCCCAGGCCAGGCCGAGCGCCGTGAGCAGCGTCCGCGCCTCCGGGCGGTCGGCGCGCAGGGCCGGGACCAGGACCGGCGGCTCCTTGCGCAGGCTCTGCGCGGTGAGGGCGGAGAGGATGCCGTCCGGGCCGAGCTCCACGTACAGGCGGACGCCCTCGTCCTCCAGGTGCCGCACGCCCGGGTGGAAGCGGACCGCCTCGCGGACGTGCCGCACCCAGTAGTCGGGGTCGCCCAGTTCCGCCGCGCTCGCGGGCCGGCCGGTCAGGTTGGAGATCAGCGGGATCACCGGCGGTGTGAAGGACAGCGCCGCGACGGCCTCGCGGAACTCCTCCAGGATTCCGTCCATGTGGTGCGAGTGGAAGGCGTGGCTGACCCGCAGCCGCTTGGTCTTGCGGCCCTGCGCCCGCCAGTGTGCCGTGGCCTCGGCGGCCGCGTCGACGTCGCCCGAGACGACCACCGACCGGGGTCCGTTGACCGCCGCGATCGACAGCCGGCCCCCCGCGAAGCCTCCCGTGGCGCCGGGGCCCTCCGTGCCCCCCGCGCCCTTCGTGCCCTCCGCCCCTGCCGCGTCTCCCGTCAGGAAGGCCTCGACTTCCTCCTCGGAGGCCTGTAGCGACACCATGGCGCCGTCGCCCCGGGCCGACTCCATGAGCCGGCCGCGGACGGCCACGAGCGCCACCCCGTCCTGGAGGGTCAGCACGCCCGCCGCGTACGCGGCGGCCAGCTCGCCCACCGAGTGTCCGATCACGAAGTCCGGTACGAGTCCGTGGTGTTCCATCACCCGGAACAGCGCCGTCTCCAGCGCGAACAGGGCGGCCTGCGCGTAGCGCGTACGGTCGAGCAGGGCGGCCTCGGGCGTGCGGGGCGCCGCGAACACGATGTCCCGCAGCGGCCGTTCCAGGTGCCGGTCGAAGAGCGCGCACACCTCGTCGAAGGCGGCGGCGAACACCGGGTGGCACTCGTACAGTTCGCGGCCCATCCCGAGGCGCTGGCTGCCCTGGCCGGTGAACAGGAACGCGGTGCGCGCGCGGCGCTCGGTCCTGCCCCGGACGACGGCCGCGGACCGGCCGCCGGACGCGAGGTCCGCGAGGCCCCGCAGCAGGGCCTCGCGGTCCTCGCCGAGCACGACGGCCCGGTCCTCCAGGGCCGGCCGGGTGGCCAGGGTCCGCGCCACCTCGGTGGCGGTCGGTCCGGCGTGCTCCGTCAGGTGGTCGAGCAGCCGGCGGGCCTGCGCGGCCGGGGCTCCCGGGCCCCGGCCGGACAGCGGCCAGGCGACCAGCGGGAGCGCGGCACCCGCGCGGCTCTGGGCGGCCTCGGCAGGCCCCGAAGTCCCCGAGGTCGCCGAAGTCCCGGAGCTCCCCGAAGTCCCTGAAGCCCCCAAGACCCCCGAGGTCTCCGAAGCACCGGCCGGCTCCGGCGCCTCCGCGTCCCCCGCCTCCGCGTCCCCCGCCTCCGCCTCCGGGGCTTCCTCCAGGATCAGATGCGCGTTGGTGCCACTGATCCCGAAGGAGGACACGCCGGCCCGGCGCGGCCGGCCCTCCTCCGCGGGCCACGGGCGGGGCGCGGACAGCAGCCGGACCGTGCCGTCCGACCAGTCCACGTGGGGTGTCGGCTCGTCCGCGTGCAGCGTGCGGGGCAGTACGCCGTTGCGCAGGGCCATCACCATCTTGATGACGCCGCCGACGCCGGCGGCGGCCTGGGTGTGCCCGATGTTCGACTTGAGCGCGCCCAGCCACAGCGGCCGGTCGGCGGGCCGATCCCGCCCGTACGCGTTGATCAGGGCCTGCGCCTCGATCGGGTCGCCGAGCGTGGTGCCGGTGCCGTGGGCCTCGACGGCATCGACGTCGGCGGGGGCCAGCCGGGCGTTGTCGAGGGCCTGGCGGATGACCGCCTCCTGGGCGGGCCCGTTGGGCGCGGTGAGGCCGTTGCTCGCGCCGTCCTGGTTGACGGCGCTGCCGCGGATGACGGCGAGCACCTCGTGGCCGTTGCGGCGGGCGTCGGACAGCCGCTCCAGGACGACCAGGGCCGCGCCCTCGCCGAAGCCGGTGCCGTCGGCGCCGGCCGCGAAGGACTTGCAGCGGCCGTCGGCGGACAGGCCTCGCTGCCGGCTGAACTCGGTGAACAGACCGGGCGTCGACAGGACCGTCGCGCCGCCTGCCAGGGCGAGCGAGCACTCGCCCTGGCGCAGCGCCTGGACGGCCAGGTGGATGGCGACCAGGGAGGAGGAGCAGGCGGTGTCGACGGTGACGGCCGGGCCCTCGAAGCCGAAGGTGTACGAGATGCGGCCGGTGGCGACCGACGGCGCGGTGCCGTTGCCGATGAAGCCCTCCACCTCCTCCGGGATGCGGGGGAGCCGTGCCGCGTAGTCGCTGTACATCAGGCCCGCGAAGACCGCGGTCCGGCTGCCCCGCAGCTCGCGCGGGTCGAGCCCGGCCTGCTCCAGCGCCTCCCAGGTGGTCTCCAGGAGCAGCCGGTGCTGCGGGTCGGTGGCCAGCGCCTCGCGCGGGCTGAGTCCGAAGAAGCCCGCGTCGAACTCGGTGGCGTCCGGCAGGAAGCCGCCGTTGCGGGTGTACGAGGTGCCGGAGCGGTCCGGGTCGGCGTCGTACAGCGCGTCGAGGTCCCAGCCGCGGTCCTCGGGGAAGCCGCCGATGGCGTCGGTGCCGGAGTCCACGACCCGCCACAGGTCCTCGGGACCGCGGATGCCGCCGGGGTAGCGGCAGCCGATGCCGACCACGGCGATCGGCTCCCGGGCCGCGGACTCGGCCTCGGCGAGCTTCTGCCGCGTCTCGTGCAGGTCCGCGGTGATCCACTTGAGGTACTCGACCAGCCGTTCCTCCTGGGAGGCGGGTTCGGCGGTGGTGTCCGTCTCGGTGGTGCTGTCCGTCGTCGGCGTCGTTGTCGTCACTTCGACCGGGCCTTCCTGCCGAATTCGCTGTCGATGAGATCGAGGAGGTCGCTCGCCGATGCGGACTTGATCCGGGCGGCCACGTCCTCGGGGCCGGCCTTCGGCGAGCCCGCGGCGGCTGCCGCCGAGGGGGTGGCCTCCAGGCCGCTCAGCAGCTCCCGCAGCCGCCTGCCGACCTCCGTACGGGTGTCGGTGTCGGTCTCCGGGGTCAGGGCGAGGGCCTTCTCCAGGGCGTCGAGCCCGGCGAGCGGGTCGGTACCGGCGGCCTCCTTGGCGCCCGGAGCGGCCGCCGCCTTCGCCGCCGCCGTCTTCGCCGCGGCCTCCTCCGCGCCGGCGCGCAGGCGGGTGGCCAGCGCGGCGGGCGACGGGTGGTCGAAGACCACGGTCGCGGGCAGCCGCAGTCCGGTGGCGGCGCTGAGCCGGTTGCGGAACTCCACCGCCGTCAGGGAGTCGAAGCCGAGCTCCTTGAACGAGTGCTCGTCGTCGATGAGGGTGGTGTCGCTGTGGCCGAGGACGAGCGCGGCGGTCTCCCGCACCAGGTCGAGGACCAGGCGCTCCCGTTCCTTCTCCGGTACGTGGCCGAGGCGTTCGGCCAGGGAGCCGGCCGGTGCCGCCGTGGCGGCCCGGCGCGCGGGCGCCGGTACGAGTCCGCCGAACAGCGGCGGCAGGAGCCCGGCCCCGGCGCGGCGCCGGAGTTCGGCGCGGTCCAGGCGTGCGGCGACGACGGCGGCCGGCGCGCCGGCCAGGGCGCGGTCGAGGAGGGCGAGTCCGTCCTCGGCCCTGAGCGGTACGACGCCGTCGCGGCCGAGCCGGTCGCGTTCCCGGCCGTCGAGGTGGCCGGTCAGCGCGCTGCCGTCGGCCCACAGTCCCCAGGCCAGGGAGAGCGCGGGCAGCCCGAGGGCCTGCCGGTGCACGGCCAGACCGTCCAACAGGGCGTTGGCGGCGGCGTAGTTGCCCTGTCCCGCGTTGCCGACGACGCCGGCGAGCGAGGAGAACAGGACGAACGCGGCGAGCGGCAGCTCGCGGGTGAGTTCGTGCAGGTGCAGCGCCGCGTCGGCCTTGGCGGCGAGCACCGTGTCGAGCCGCTCCGGGGTCAGCGACTGGATGACGCCGTCGTCCAGGACGCCCGCCGCGTGCACGACCGCGGTGAGCGGCCGGTCGGCGGGGATCCGGGCGAGCAGGGCGGCGAGCGCGTCGCGGTCGCCCGCGTCGCAGGCCTCGATCCGGACCTCCGCGCCCAGCGCGGTGAGTTCGGCGGCGAGGTCCGTGGCGCCCGGGGCGGCGGGTCCGCGCCGGCCCGTGAGCAGCAGGTGCCGCACGCCGTGGCCGGTGACGAGCCGGCGGGCGACGAGCCCGCCGAGGGTGCCGGTGCCGCCGGTGATCAGGACGGTGCCGTCCGGGTCCCAGGGCCGGGCCCCGGCTCCGGCGTCGGTCGTGGTGCCGGGCCTCGGGGTGTCCGGCAGCGCGGTGAGCCGGGGCGTGTACCAGGTGCCGTCGCGCAGGGCGAGTTCGCTCTCGTCGGGGCGGGTTCCCGCGGCCAGGGCGCGCAGCGAGGCGTCCGTGCCGTCGTGGTCCAGCAGCACGATCCGGTCCGGGTTCTCGCTCCGCGCCGTGCGCAGCAGGCCCCACGCGGCGGCGGCCACCGGGTCGACGGTGTCGCCGTCCCGTACCGCGACCGCGCCGCGCGCGGCCACGAGGAGGCGTCCCGCGGCGAGGTGTTCGTCGGTCTGCCAGTCGCGCAGCAGCGCGAGCAGCGGGTCGAGCACGGCCCGGACATCGGCACCGGTCGGGACGGTCTCGGTGCCGGTCCCCGTGGTGCCGGTGGTCCCGGTCCCCGTGGTCCCGGTGCCGGTCCCGGTGGCCCCGGTCCCGGTGGGGGGAAGGACGGCGACGACCGTGTCCGGCGCTCGCAGCGTGCCGTCGGCGACGGCCGCGCCGAGCTCGGCCGTGCCGGCGAACACGGGCGCGTCGCCGAGCGCCGCGGCGATCCCGCCGCCGTGCTCCCCGAGCACCGCCCACGTGCCCTCGGCCGAGGCGGTCGATGCCGCCGGGGCGGCCTGGCCGCCGGCCGTCCAGTCGACCGCGTACAGCGGCAGGTCCGCCGCTCCCGGGGAGCGCAGCGCGGCCAGCTCGGCGGCCGGCAGCGGACGCAGGGCCAGCGTCTCGACGTCGGCGACGGGCGCGCCGTCCGCGTCGGTGAGCCGCAGGGCGACCGAGGTCGTGCCGGTCCTGGTCAGTCGCACCCGCAGCGCCTTCGCGCCGGTGCGGTGCAGCCGTACGCCGCCGAAGGAGAACGGCAGCAGGATCTCCGTGGAGTCCCCGGCACCCTCCCCGGCGCCGTTCGCGTCCGCCTCCCCGGAGCCGTCCGTGCGGTCCGTGGCGTCCGTGCGGTCCGTGCCGTCCGTGCCCGCCGGCGCGAGCGCCAGGGCGTGCAGGGCGGCGTCGAGGAGCGCCGGGTGGACCGCGTGGCCGGTGGTGTCGGTGTCCTCGGGCAGCTCGACCTCGGCGTAGAGGTCGTCGCCGTCGCGCCACAGCGCGGTGAGCCCCTGGAAGAGCGGCCCGTACGCGTAGCCGCGGGCGAGCAGTTCACCGTACGCGTCGCCGAGGTCGACCCGTTCCCCGGCCGGCGGCCACACCGGGTTCCCGGCGGGCGCCCGGTCGGCCGGGTCGGCGCCGGAAGCGGCGCCGAGCGTGCCGGTCGCGTGCCGGGTCCAGTCCGCGTCGTCGCCCGTACGGGAGTGGATGCCCAGCGGCCGCAGGCCCGCCTCGTCCGGCGCGCCGACCGTCACCTGGAGCACCACCGCGCCCTGTTCGGCGAGCGTCAGCGGCGCCTCCAGGGTGAGGTCCTCGACGCCGCCCGCGCCGGTGCGGTCCGCCGCGTGCAGCGCCAGGTCGAGGAAGCCCGTGCCCGGGAGCAGCGCCGTGCCCTCCACCGCGTGCTCGGCGAGCCAGGGGTGGGTGCGCAGGGAGACCCGGCCGGTGAACACGACCTGCCCGGAGCCGGCGAGCGGGATGCTGGCGCCGAGCAGCGGGTGCCCGGCGGTGTCCAGGCCGAGGCCGTCCGCGTCGACGGCGGCGCCGGTCCCCTCCAGCCAGTAGCGCTGCCGCTGGAACGGGTAGGTGGGCGGTCCCGCCGGGTCCACGGGCGGCAGCGCGGGCCGCCACGCCGCGGGCGAGGTGCCGGTGACGTGCGCCTCGGCCAGCGAGGTGCGGAAGCGGTCGAGGCCGCCCTGGTCGCGGCGGAGCGTGCCGAGCGCGACCGCCGCGGTGCCCGCCTCCTCCACGGTGTCCTGGATCGCGGGCACCAGCACGGGGTGCGCGCTGACCTCGATGAAGGCGGTGTGTCCGGCGGCGAGCAGCCCGCGCACGGTTTCCTCGAAGAGCACCGGCTCGCGCAGGTTGCGCACCCAGTACTCGCCGGTGAGCTCGGTGCCGGCGAGCGGGCCGCGCGTGACCGTGGACCAGAACGGCACGTCCGTGGCGCGGGGTTCGATCCCGCCGAGCAGCTCGCGCAGCTCGTCGCGCAGCGCGTCGACGTGCGGGGAGTGCGAGGCGTAGTCGACGGGGATCATCCTGGCCCGGACGCCCTCCGCCGTGAACCGCTCCTTGAGCGTCCCGAGGGCCTCGGGCGCGCCCGAGACGACCGTGAGGGCCGGGCCGTTGACGGCGGCGACGTACGTGTCGTCGATCAGCCGCTCCCGTACGACGTCGGCGGGCAGCTGCACCGACAGCATGCCGCCGGTGCCCGCGAGCCGGGTGAGGGCGCGACTGCGCAGCGCGGCCACCCGGGCGGCGTCGGCGAGGCTGAGGGCGCCGGCGAGGTACGCGGCGGCGATCTCGCCCTGGGAGTGGCCGATCACCGCGGCGGGCTCCACGCCGTACCGCCGCCAGAGCCGGCCGAGCGAGACCATCATCGCGAACAGCGCGGGCTGCACGACGTCGACCCGGTCGAGCGGGGCGGCGTCGGGGTCGCCCGCGAGGACGGCGGTCAGGTTCCAGTCGGTGTGCGGGGCGAGCGCGTCGGCGCACTCCCGCACGTAACCGGCGAACTCCTCGCTGTCCCGCATGAGTTCGCGGCCCATGGCGAGCCACTGGCTGCCCTGGCCGGGGAAGACGAACACGGCGCGGCCGGGCTCGTGGCCCACCGTCGTGCCGGTCACCAGGCCGGGCACCTCCCTGCCTCCGGCGAGCGCGTCGAGGCCGGCGAGCAGCGCCTCGCGGTCGCCCGCGTCCACCACGGCGCGGTGGTCGAAGCGGGCGCGGGCGGCGAGCGTGCCCGCGATCCGCCGTACCGGCACCTCGGGGTGCTCGGTGGCGTAGGCGAGGAGCAGACGGGCCTGGTCCTTCAGACCCTGCTCGGTCTTGGCCGACAACAGCCAGGGCAGGTCGGGGAGTCGGTCATCGGCCCCGGCGCCGTCCGGTTCCTCCGGTGCCTGCTCGATGATCACGTGGGCGTTGGTGCCGCTGATGCCGAAGGACGAGACGCCGGCCCGGCGCGGCTCGTCGCCCGCGGTGCGCCACGCCTGCTCCTCGGTGAGCAGCCGCACGGTGCCGTCCGACCAGTCGACGTGCGTCGTCGGGCGCTCGACGTGGAGCGTCTTCGGCAGCAGACCGTTCCGCATCGCCATCACCATCTTGATGACGCCGCCGACCCCGGCCGCCGCCATCGTGTGGCCGATGTTGGACTTCAACGAGCCTAGCCACAGCGGGTGTTCGGCGTCGCGTTCGCTGCCGTAGGTGTTGATGAGGGCCTGGGCCTCGATGGGGTCGCCGAGGCGGGTGCCCGTGCCGTGGGCCTCGACGGCGTCGACCTGGTCGGCCGTCAGGCGGGCGTTGGCGAGGGCCTGGCGGATCACGCGTTCCTGCGAGGGCCCGTTCGGCGCGGACAGGCCGTTGCTCGCGCCGTCCTGGTTGGTGGCCGTGCCCCGCACCAGGGCGAGGACGGGGTGCCCGTTGCGGCGCGCGTCCGACAGCCGCTCGAGCAGCAGCAGACCCGCGCCCTCGCCCCAGCCGGTGCCGTCCGCGGAGTCCGAGAAGGCCTTGGCGAGACCGTCCGGCGACAGCGCCCGCTGCCGGCTGAACTCGACGAAGCTCGTGGGCCCCGCGAGGACGGTCGCGCCGCCCGCCAGGGCGAGCGAGCACTCGCCCTGCCGCAGCGACTGCGCGGCCAGGTGCAGCGCGACCAGCGACGAGGAGCACGCCGTGTCCACGGACACCGCGGGGCCCTCGAAGCCGAAGGAGTAGGCGATGCGGCCGGAGGCCACGCTCGCCGTGGTGCCGGTCGCCAGATAGCCCTCGACCGCCTCGGGCGCCTGCCCGAGCCGGGTCACGTAGTCGCCGGCGACGACGCCCGCGAACACGCCCGTGTCGCTGCCGCGCAGCGTCGTCGGGTCGATCCCCGCCCGCTCCACGGCCTCCCACGCCGTCTCCAGGAGCAGCCGCTGCTGCGGATCCATGGCCGTCGCCTCACGCGGGTTGATCCCGAAGAAGGCCGCGTCGAAACGGTCGGCGTCGGTGAGGAACGCGCCGCGCCGCGTGTACGAGGTGCCGGACCGGGTCGGATCGGGGTCGTACAGGTTCTCCAGATCCCAGCCGCGGTCCTCGGGGAAGCCGGTCACCGCGTCCGTCCCGGACAGCACGAGCCGCCACAGGTCCTCGGGCGAGGCGACACCGCCCGCGTAGCGGCAGGCCATGCCGACGATGGCGATCGGGTCCTCGTCGGCTTCCGCCGCCGTGGCCGGCCCGGCGCGCCGGGCGGCCGGAGCCGCGGCCGGCTCGGCGTCGCCGAACAGACCGGTGCGCAGATGCGCCGCGAGGGCGGCCGGCGTGGGGTGGTCGAAGACCAGAGAGGACGGCAGCCTGAGGCCGGTGGCCGCGTTGAGCCGGTTGCGCAGCTCGACCGCCGTCAGCGAGTCGAAGCCGACGTCCTTGAACGCCCGCTCCGGGGCGAGCGTGTCACCGGCGCCGTGCCCGAGCACCGCCGCCGCCTCGGCCCGCACCAGCGCGAGCAGTTGCCGGTCGCGCTCGGCCGGGTCGACGCCCGCGAGCCGCTCCGCGAGCGACCCGGCACCCGCCGGGGCCGGCCGGCCCGCCGCCGCACGCCGGGTGCGCGAGCGCACCAGACCGCGCAGCAGCGGAGGCAGGGTGCCCGCCTCGGCGCGGGCCCGCAGCGCGGGCGGGTCGAGGCGCAGCGGGACGAGCAGCGGCTCGTCCGTGGTCAGCGCCTCGTCGAACAGCGCGAGGCCCTGCTCCGGGTCGATCGGGGCGAGACCGGCACCCGCGAGCCGGGCCAGGTCGCCCGCGTCGAGCGCGCCGGCCATACCGCCGCCCGCGTCCGCGGCCCCGTCCGCGCCCCACAGGCCCCAGGCGAGCGAGACGCCCGGCAGGCCGTTGGAGCGCTGGTACGCGGCGAGGCCGTCCAGGAAGGAGTTGGTGGCCGCGTAGTTGGACTGCCCGGCGTTGCCGATGATGCCGGCGAACGACGAGAACATCACGAACGCGGCCAGGTCCAGGTCGCGCACCTCGTCCGTGAGCAGCCAGGCCGCGTCCTGCTTGGAGCGGGCCACCGTGTCCAGGCGCTCCGGCGTCATCGACTCGATGGTGCCGTCGTCGAGGACACCGGCCGTGTGCACGACGGCGGTCAGCGGACGCGCCGGGTCGACGGACGCGAACAGCCGCCGCACCGCCGCCGGGTCGCCCGTGTCGCAGGCGACGACGGTGGCCCGGGCGCCGAGCTCCGCGAGCTCGGCGACCAGCTCGTCGGCGCCGGGCGCCGCAAGGCCGCGCCGGCTCGTCAGGAGCAGGTGCCGGACCCCGTGCCGGGTGGCCAGATGACGGGCGACGAGCCGCCCGAGGGTGCCGGTGGCGCCGGTCACGAGGACCGTGCCGTCGGGGTCGAGGGCCCGCGGCAGGGTGAGGACCACCTTGCCGGTGTGCCGGGCCTGGCCCAGGTGCCGGAAGGCGTCCCGGGCCCGCCGTACGTCCCAGGCCTCCACCGGCAGCGGGCCGAGCCGGCCCGCCTCGAACAGGGCGAGGAGCTCGGCCAGCATCTCCTGGATGCGGTCCGGGCCGGCCTCCATGAGGTCGAACGAACGGTAGACCACGCCCGGGTGCGCCTCGGCCACCTGCTCGGGATCACGGACGTCGGCCTTGCCCATCTCGACGAACCGGCCGCCGCGCGGCAGCAGCCGCAGCGACGCGTCCACGTACTCGCCGACGAGCGCGTCGAGGACCACGTCCACACCACGGCCCTCGGTGGCGGCCAGGATCTCCCGCTCGAAGTCGAGGGTGCGGGAGTTCGCCAGATGGGCGTCGTCGAAGCCCTGGAAACGCAGCGCGTCCCACTTGACGGGCGAGGCCGTGCCGTACACCTCCAGACCCAGGGCGCGGGCGATCTGCGTCGCGGCCATGCCGACACCGCCCGCGGCGGAGTGGATCAGCGCCGTCTGCCCGGCGCGGGCGTCGGCCAGGTCGGTCAGCGCGTACAGGGCGGTGAGGAACACCACCGGCGTCGCGGCGGCCTGGGTGAACGACCAGCCGGCCGGCACCCGGGACAGCAGCCGGTGGTCGGTGACCGCGACCGGTCCGGCCGCGCCCTCGGTGAACAGGCCCATCACCCGGTCGCCGGGCGCGAGGCCGTCGACGCCCGGACCGGTCTCCAGGACGTATCCGGCGCCCTCGCTGGCGATCGGTGCCTCACCGGGGTACTGGCCGAGGGTGATCAGGACGTCGCGGAAGTTGAGGCCCGCGGCGCGCACCTGGACCCGCACCTGCCCCGGGGCGAGCGGCGCGTCGGGCGCCTCGGCGGGCAGCAGGGCCAGATTGTCCAGGGTGCCCTTGGCTGTCGCGCCGAGCCGCCAGCCCGCGCTGCCGGCCGGGACGGGAAGGCGCCCCTCGGGCGCGTCCGGCGTCAGGCGGGCGGCGAGCACGGTGCCGCGGCGGAGCGCGAGCTGCGTCTCGCCGGGCGTGTCGAGCGCGGTGCCGAGCGACCGGTACGAGGCCTCGTCGCGGTCCACGTCGACCAGCAGGAAGCGGTCCGGGTGCTCGGTCTGCGCGGAGCGCACCAGGCCCCACACGGCGAGGCTCTGGTCCCGGATCGACTCGTCGTAGCGGGTGGAGACCGCGTGGCGGGTGACGACGACCATCCGCGAGCCGGCGAACCGCTCGTCGGCGAGCCAGCGCTGGATCAGGCCGAGCATCCGGTGCGGCGCCTCGCGGGCGATCGCCACCGGGTCGTACGTGCCCCGGGGCGGGCGTCCCGGCGTGAACGGCACCAGGACCTCGGCCGGTACGGGCCCGTCGGCGGCGGCCAGCGCGTCGAGGTCGGCGTACCGCACGGCACCGTCGCCGAGGGCGTCGGCGACGCCGACGACGTCGGGCCCCACCACCGCGCGCACGGGCGCGGCGGCCGCCGCGTCGTCCCGCGTACGGGCGTCGGCGGCGCCGGGCACGGGCCGCCAGTCGACCCGGTACAGGGCATGCGAGCGGTCGCCGGAGGCGGCGGACGCGGCACCGATGTCGGCCGGACGGATCAGGAGGGCGCCGACGTCGACGACGGGACCGCCCTCGGGGTCGTCGGCGGTCAGGGTGACCGTGTCGGCGCCGGACCGGGTCAGCCGGACCCGCAGCCGGGCGGCGCCGGTCGCGTGCAGGGTGACGTCGGACCAGCTGAACGGCAGCCGCACCGTCTCCGGTGTGCCGCCCACCAGGTCGAGCAGCAGCGGGTGGAGCGCGGCGTCGAGGAGCGCGGGGTGCACCGGGTGCCCGAGGGCGTCGGCCTCCCCGGGCAGCTCGATCTCGGCGTAGAGGTCGTCGCCGTCGCGCCAGGCCGCCGTGAGGCCCTGGAAGGCGGTGCCGTACGCGTAGCCCTGGGCGTGCAGTTCTCCGTAGAGACCGGTCAGGTCGACCTGCTCGCCGGGCGGCGGCCACGGCAGGGACGCGCGGTCCGCCCCCGTGCCGCCCGGGGTGGTGGAGAGGGTGCCGGAGGCGTGCCGGGTCCACGACTCGGCGTCCTCGCCGCGCGCGTGGATCGTGAACGCCCGGCGGTCGGACCCGGCCGCCGCGTCGACCACCAACTGCAGCTCCACCGAGCCCTGTTCGCGCAGCACGAGCGGCGCTTCGAGGGTGAGGTCCTCAAGGGTCGGCGTGTCGGTGTGGCCGGCGGCGTGGAGCGCGAGGTCGGCGAAGGCGGTGCCGGGCAGCAGCACGGTGCCGGAGATGGTGTGGTCGGCGAGCCAGGGGTGGGTGCGCAGCGAGATCCGTCCGGTGAGGACGAGCTGGTCGCTGTCGGCGAGCGTGACCAGCGCGCCCAGGAAGGGGTGCCCGGCGGAGACGAGCCCGGCGGACGTCACGTCGGTCCCGGTGGTCGTCCGCTCGACCCAGTAGTGCTCGTGCTGGAAGGGGTAGGTGGGCAGGTCCTCCACGTACGGCGCCGGGGCCTGGGGCTGCCAGGTGGTGGGGGTGTGGCCGGCGGTGTGGAGGCGGGCGGCGGCGGTGGCGAGGGTGGTGGGTTCGGGGGTGTTCTTGCGCAGGGTGGGCGCGAGGACGGCGGTGGGGTTGTCGAGGGTCTGCTGGGCGAGGGCGGTGAGGGTGGCGTCGGGGCCGAGTTCGAGGTAGCGGGTGGTGCCGTGGGCTTCGAGGTGCTGGATGCCGGGGTGGAAGCGGACGGTTCCGCGGATGTGTCGTGCCCAGTAGTCGGGGGTGCGGAGGTCGTCATCGGTGGCGGGGCGGCCGGTGACGTTGGAGATGACGGGGATCTTCGGGGCGTGGAAGGTCAGGCCGGCGATCGCGGACCGGAACTCGTCGAGGACCCCGTCCATGTGCGCCGAGTGGAAGGCGTGACTGACCGTCAGGCGCTTGGCACGGCGACCGAGACCGGTCCAGTGCGCGAGGGCCTCGGCCACGGCGTCCTCGTCACCCGAAAGCACCGTCGCGTCCGGGCCGTTCAGCGCCGCGACGGTCAGGCTGCCCTCGTACCGGGCCTCGGCCAGGAAGGACGCGACCTCGTCCTCGGTGGCCTGGACGGCGAGCATGGCGCCGTCGTCGCGGGCGGTTTGCATGAGGCGGCCGCGGACGGTGACGAGGGTGACGGCGTCGGTGAGGTCGAGGACGCCGGCGGCGTGGGCGGCGGCGATCTCGCCGATGGAGTGGCCGATGAGGGCGTCGGGGGTGACGCCTCGGTGGGTGAGGGTGCGGTGGAGTGCGGTCTGGAGGGTGAAGAGGGCCGCTTGGGCGTACTGGGTCTGGTGGAGGGTGTCCGGGTCCTTGCCCCACATGACCTGGCGCAGGGGCTGGTCGAGGTGCTGGTCGAAGAGGGCGGCTATTTCGTCGAAGGCGGCGGCGAACACCGGGTCGGACTCGTACAGTTGTCGGCCCATGCCGAGGCGTTGGCTGCCCTGGCCGGTGAAGAGGAACGCGGTCTTGCCGGTGAGGGCGGTGCCGGTGGTCAGTCCGGGTGCCTCGGCGCCGTCGGCGAGTGCGGCGAGCGCGGTGAGCAGGGCGTCGCGGTCGGTGGTGTCGACGACGGCGCGGTGGTCGAAGCGGGCTCGCGCGGCGAGTGCGGCGGCGACCTGGTGTGCCGGGGTGTGGGGATGTTCGGTGGTGTAGGTGTGGAGCTGTCGTGCCTGGTCGCGCAGGGCCTGCTCGCTCTTGGCCGACAGCAGCCAGGGAAGGTCGGCGACTTCCGGGGTGTCGGTGGCTGTGGGGGCTTCGGGTGCCTGCTCGATGACGACGTGTGCGTTCGTTCCGCTGATCCCGAACGACGACACACCCGCCCGGCGGGGCCGGTCGTCGCGGGCCGGCCACGGCTGTTCCTCGGTGAGGAGTCGGACGGTGCCGTCCGACCAGTCGACGTGGTCGGTCGGCTCGTCGACGTGCAGGGTCCGGGGGAGTACCCCGTTGCGCATCGCCATGACCATCTTGATCACACCGGCGACACCGGCAGCCGCCTGCGTATGGCCGATGTTCGACTTGATCGAGCCCAGCCACACCGGCTCGTCGCCGCCCCGGCCCTGCCCGTACGTGTTGATGAGCGCCTGGGCCTCGATCGGGTCGCCGAGGGTCGTTCCGGTGCCGTGGGCCTCGACCGCGTCGACCTGGTCGGCCGTCAGGCGGCCGTTGGCCAGGGCCTGGCGGATGACGGCCTCCTGCGCGAGCCCGTTGGGCGCCGTGAGGCCGTTGCTCGCGCCGTCCTGGTTCGCGGCCGTGCCGCGGATCACCGCGAGCACCGGGTGGCCGTTGCGGCGGGCGTCCGAGAGGCGCTCCAGGACGAGCAGCGCGGAGCCCTCGCTGAAACCGGTGCCGTCCGCGCCGGAGGCGAAGGCCTTGCAGCGGCCGTCCGCCGCGAGCCCGCGCTGCCGGCTGAACTCGGTGAGCAGCACCGGCGACGCCATGACCGTCGCGCCGCCGGCCAGCGCCAGCGAGCACTCGCCCTGCCGCAGCGACTGGGTCGCGAGGTGCAGCGCGACCAGCGAGGCCGAGCAGGCGGTGTCGATGGTGAGCGCGGGCCCTTCGAGGCCGAGGGTGTAGGCGATCCGGCCGGAGGCCACGCTCGCCGTGTTGGTGACGAGGTAGCCCTCGAGCTCGGGGCGGATCTCCTCGGGGCGCGCGTAGTCCTGCGCGATGACGCCGACGAACACGCCGGTGTCGCTGCCGCGCAGGCTGTCCGGGGAGATCCCGGAGCGCTCCAGGGCCTCCCAGGCCGTCTCCAGCAGCACCCGCTGCTGCGGCTCCATCGCCTCGGCCTCGCGCGGGCTGATGCCGAAGAACCCGGCGTCGAAGAGGCCCGCGTCGTGCAGGAAGCCGCCCTTGGCCACGTACGTGGTGGCCTGCGCGTCGGACCCGGGGTCCGGCGCGTGCAGCCGGTCGAGGTCCCAGCCGCGGCCCTCGGGGAAGTCCGTGATGGCGTCGCCGCCGGCGGCGAGCAGCCGCCACAGGTCCTCGGGGCTGCGCACACCGGCCGGGAAGCGGCAGCCGATGCCGACGATCGCGATCGGCTCGTGCGCCGCGGCCTCGACGTCGGTCAGCCTCTGCCGGGTCTGCTGCAGGTCGGTCGTCACCCGCTTGAGGTAGTCCCGGAGTTTCGCTTCGTTGGCCATGAACCCATCCCTCGCAATGCCAGACGGTCTTGCGGGCAACGTCGCCGACGCGGCTTGCGGGCTGCTTAGCGTGACCTAAAGCCGTCGCGGTCCGCCGTTGACCGGCGCGAATGTCCCGTGCGGCGCCTAAGGGGTTCTTTAGGCAGCCGTCAGCGGGGCGACAGCCCGGCGGCCGAAAGTGGCGGGATGGAAGCCTCGGAAATCCACATCCTGTCCGTGGGCACCGCCCTGCCCGGTGACCCCCTGGACAACGCGGACCTCGCCCGGCACTTCGGCATGGACCCGATCTGGGAGGAGTGGGTCGACGCCTTCGTCGGGACCCGGGCCCGGCACCTGTCGGTGGACCTGGCGACCGGCAGGCTCAGGTCCACGCTCGCCGACCTGGCCACCGAGGCCGGTGCCCGCGCCCTGGCGGACGCCGGTCTCGGGCCCGGCGACATCGACCTGGTGGTCCTCGGCACCGCCACGCCCGACCAGCTCATGCCCGCGACCGTCAACATCGTCGCGGACCGGCTCGGGATCGACGGGGTGCCGACCTACCAGCTGCAGTCGGGCTGCGCGGGGGCCTTCCAGGCCCTCGACGTCGGCAGCCAGATGCTACGGGCCGGCGGACACCGTACGGCCCTGGTGATCGGCGGTGAGCTGTGCTCCCGGCACTACGACCCGGGTGTCGACCTCGCGAAGCTCGACTCGGGCGAGCTGGTCAACTTCGTGCTGTTCGGCGACGGCGCCGGCGCGGCCGTGCTGACCGCTGAGCCGACCGCGGGCGCGCCGGTGATCCGCCGGGTCCTCAACCGGCTGACCGGGCTGGGCCGCGAGCCGGGCCAGATCGTGGAGTGGACCGGCGCGCTCGACCGGGACGACGCGGACCGCGCGCACATCAAGGAGGACTACAAGGCGATCGAGGAGTCCGTCCCGGTGATGTCCCGGGAGATCGCCGAGGAACTGCTCGGCGATCTGGGCTGGGCGGTCACGGACGTGGACTACCTGCTGCCGCCCCAGCTGTCGGGGCGCATGACGCGGCGGATCGTCGAGGGCCTGGACATGCCCCTCGCGGAGGAGGTCACCCGCGTGGACACCATCGCCAACACGGGCAACGCGATGCCGTTCTTCCAGCTGGAGCAGGTCCTGCCGCAGCTGGCGCCGGGCGACCGGGTCCTCGGGATCTCCGTCGAGTCCAGCAAGTGGCTGAAGGCCGGCTTCGCCCTCGAACTGCCCTGACCGTCCGCCCCTGCCTTGACCGTCCGCCCTGCGCTGACCGTCCGGGCCTGTCCTGACCGTGCGCCCCTGCGCTGACCGTCCGGGCCTGTCCTGACCGTGCGCCCCTGCCCTGACCGCCCGTACCGGCGGCCCGGTCGGCGCCCACCCCCCCGCACGAGAAGCGCCCGCGGTGACCGCGGGCGCTTCTTCCGTCGTCGCGCGTGCTCAGCGCGGCGCGCCGAACCAGTGCTTCAGGGCCGTCTCCAGACTGCCCGAGCCCTCGGCCCACACGACGTGTCCGTCCGGGCGCAGCAGTACGGAGCCGGTCGCCTCGGCCGCGGACGCGGGCGCGACGCCCACGCGGTCGGCCCAGGCCGCCGCCGTACGGGCGTACGCCCCGGCTTCGCCGCGCTCGCCGTCCCCGCCCTCCTCGCCGTCCCCGCCGACGAGCAGCAGCCCGCGGCCGTCGTGGAGCAGCGGCGCGGCGCCGGGGACCCGGCCGCCGAGCGCGGGGTCGACAGCGGCGGAGCCGGAGGTGTCGTCGGGGCCCAGGCGGTAGCGCAGGTCGACGCCGGTCACCAGCTCCACCAGATACCGGTTGACGTCGTCGAAGCGGGCCAGGTCCGCGACGAGCGAGCGGGCCCCGGCGGTGCGGGCCGCCGGGTGCATCAGGGCCAGCTGGGCGTCGAGCGCGAGCCGCGCCCGCTCGCCCTCCGGGTGACGCTCCGAGTGGTACGTGTCGAGCAGCCCCGGCGGCGCCCAGCCCGCCAGGTCCGCGGCGAGCTTCCAGCCGAGGTTCACGGCGTCCTGCAGGCAGGTGCTCAGGCGCAGGCCCCCCAGCGGGTAGAAGGAGTGCGCCGCGTCGCCGGCGAGGAACACCCGGCCCGAGCGGTAGCGTTCGGCGTTGCCGCTGTGGCTGGTGAACCGGTGGGCCCACAGCACCTCGCGGGCCGCCAGCGGCTGCCCGGTGAGGTGCTCGACCTCGCCCTGGAGTTCCTCCGCGGCGACGGGGCCCGCCGGGGCGGCGGGCGTGCTGCCGAACACGGTGGTGATCACCCGCAGCACTCCGGGGCCGGCGGGCGCGCCGGAGTACACCCCGCCGGCCGGCAGGTAGTGCGCGCCCAGGTGGTGGACGGCGAGCTCGGAGAAGTCGGCCGTGACGTCGCCGACGATGCCCGACACGGTCCAGCCGCTGCCCGGGAAGTCGATGCCCGCGAGGCGGCGCACGGTGCTTCCGGCGCCGTCGGCCGCGACCACGTACGAGCCGCGCAGCAGGGATTCGCCCGCGGAGGTGCGCAGTTTCAGCGTGACGTGTCCGGTGGACTGGCGCAGCTCCGTCACCTCGTGGCCGCGGCGGATGTCCACGCCGAGTTCGCGGGCCCGCTGCTCCAGCACCTCGGTCAGCCGGGGCTGTGGCACGAGGAGTCCGGTGCCCGCCTCGGGCCGGTCGGCGGCCACCTGCTCGGGACGCAGCCACAGCAGCGAGAAGTGCGCCCCGGGCAGCGGGAGTCCGGACGCGCGCAGCGCGTCGGCCAGGCCCCGCTGTTCGAGGAGCGCGACGACGCCCGCGTTGACGGCCTGGCCCGGGGCGTGCGGATCGGGTGCGTCGCGTCGGTCGAGGACGACGACGGGCGCGCCGGCCAGGCCGAGCTCGCAGGCGAGCATCAGACCGGTGGGGCCGGCGCCCACGACGATCACGGGGTCGGTCACGGGGTCATCCTTTCCGCAGGAGCGGGATCACGGGGGCGAAGTCGTGGAGGTGGGCGGCGAGGATCATGTACGACGTGAGGCCGTACCGTTCGTGGCCGCGGCGGATCTGCTCGGCGATCTCCTCATGGGTGCCGAACAGCACGGAGGGCAGGTCGAGGAGCTGGTCCGTGGTCAGGTGCGGGGCGAGCGCGGGGCGCAGCCGCTCGGCGGCGGCCTTCCGGTCGTCGGTGACGACGACCTTCTTGACACCGGTGTTCAGCTCGGGGGAGCGGCCGAGCTCGGCGGCCCGGGTGCGGACGACGGCCACCTGGGCGGCGAACTCCTCGGGACCGGTGAGCACGAAGCCGCCTCCGGGCGGGAGTTCGGCGCCGAGGAAGCAGACGGTGTCGGCCCGGCGGGCGGCGAGTTCCAGCTCCTCCGGTTCGCCGGCGCCGATCATCAGCGGGGGCCGGGGCGTCCGGAGCGGCCGGGGCAGGTGTGCCGGGTCGGTGAGCAGCCGGTCGAGCACGTCGACGGTCTCGGCGAGCCGCTCGCGCTTGTCCGCGGCGGTGAGCGAGGCCGTCGCGGTGCTGCCGGTCTGGCCCGCGTGCAGGCCGACGCGGAGCCGCCCGCCGGTGAGCCGGTCGGTGCCGGCGATCTCCCGGGCGAGCACCTCGGGATCCCACAGCGTGGTGTTGGTGAGGTAGGTGGCGACCTCGATCCGGTCGGTGGCCGCGGCGGCGGCCACCAAGGACGGGAACGGCGCGGTCATGCCCAGGTGGTCGGTGGTCGCGAGGATGTCGTAGCCGAGCCGTTCGGCCTCCTGGGCGAAGCCGGGCCAGTCGGCGTCCTGGGCGATCTGACTGACCCCGAGCCGGAACGCGGGGCCCGGCCCGGCGGTCACGCCTCCTCCCCGGTCGCGTCCGCCGCGGCGGAGTCGCGTCCGCCCGTCCCGGTCAGTCGCTCGCGGAACCGGAGCGCGGCCAGGGCGAGGCCGAGGAACCGGCGCTGGGGCCCGTAACCGCCGAGGGCGTCCAGGGCCGAACGCAGGCTCCACAGCCGGGACTCGGCGACGTGGGACGGCGAGCCGTGCACGTCGTCGTGGACGAGCAGCCGCAGGTCGCGCACATGGTTCTCGAGGAGCAGCCGGTCGCCGGGCGGGATGATCTCGTCGCGCGCGCTCACCGTGTACGCCACGGGCACCTGGAGCGCCGACAGCTCCTCCGGCGTCAGCGCCAGGTCCGCGAGCCGGGGCAGCACGGTGTCCGGGCCGTGGCCGGTGAGGTGGGCCAGGGTGTCGACGGTGACCCGGGGCACCCGGGGCCGCCAGCCGGTGTCCGTGAAGAAGTCGCCGATCGGCGCGCCGGCCGTCACCACGCCCTGGATCCGCTTGTCGTGGAGGGCCGCCTTCAGCGCCATGTGGCCGCTGAAGCTCATCATCACGGCGACGGTCCGGTCGGTGTCCGCGCGGTCCGCGAGGGCGTCGAGGATCTCCGAGACCATGCGGTGGCTGTCCGCCCCGTAACGCTGCTCGTTCTCACCCACGCCCGGCATCTCGGTCGCGACGACGGTCAGACCCAGCCGTCCGGCCTTGGCGAGGATCGGACCGAACTGCTCCTTGACGCTGACGATGCCGCCGCTGAGCAGCAGCACCGGCGCGCGTTCGCCGCCGCGCGGGGCGAGCCCGGCCGCCCAGCAGCGCACCCGGCCGCCGGACAGGTCGAGGTCGACCCGCTGGATGCCGGAGCCGCCGAGCCGCCAGCGGTCGAAGGAGGCGACCGTCCGGGCCTGCGCGTCGGCGCGCGCCGGGCCGTCCACGTAGGGGAAGCGGGCGATGTTGAAGTGCCGCCCGGCCTCCACCTCCCGGCCCCGCCGCTCCAGTTCGACGCCGGCCTCGGTCCACTCGCGGGCCCAGGAGCCCGGTGCGCCGTCCTCGTCGTGGCGGATCCGCCCGAGGACCTGGGCCAGCCGCCCGCCCGGGATGCCGAGGATGCGGCCGTGCACCTCCACGAACCGCTTCAGCTCCGTGACGTCGTTCATCGCAGCGCCTCCTCGGCCGAGTAGCCCTCCAGCGACTCCTTGACCTCGGTGAGGATGTCCGCCGCCTCGGCGCCGTCGATCACGCGGTGGTCGAAGGTGAGGTTCAGCCGCATCACGGGCGCGCTCGTCACCTCGCCGTCCCGGACGACCGGGCGCGGCACGATCCGGCCCACGCCGAAGGTGAGGGTCGTGCCGCCCACCGAGTGGAAGCCGTCGACCGCCCGGTGGCCCAGGGACGACACCGAGAAGGTGCCGAAGAAGCGCGGGTGGGCGAGGAGCGGACGTACCGCGCGGCGGTAGGCGGCGCGCGCGAGCAGCGACGGCAGCCGGTGCAGCAGCAGCATCGAGGCGAACTCCGGCATGGTCTCCGGGTCGCCGTCCCGGAAGCGCTCCAGCTCGTTCTGGATGCCCTTCAGATCGGTCCGGTCCAGGTCCGGCAGGACCGTGGAGACCACGACCCGCCGGCCGCCGACCCGCTTGTCGAGGGCGACCTTTCCGGACACCTCGCCGTAGCGGGCGACCCTGGGGCGCAGCCGGCCCCGGATGGCGGCGTTCGCCTCCGGGTGGGCGGCGATCACCCGGGCCGCGGAGTGGAGGACGTAGGTGACCACGGACAGCCGGCTGTCGCCGCGATGGGCCTCGCGGTGCGCGAGCACCCCGGACATGTCCACCTCCGTGTCGAGGTGGACCGGCGCGAAGGGCCGTATCTCGTCGAGGAAGAAGAGCGTGTGTCGCCGCTCCCGGGCGATGGCTGCGATCTGCATCCCGCCAATCTCCGCAGCCCGGCTAAAGCACCCTTTAGCGCGGCCTAAACCCGGCCCCGGCGGCTTCCCGGGGGAAGGGTCCACAGCCGTCCTTTAGCGCGGCGCAAGACGCCCGTTCCAGTCTTGCCCCCAGCCCGAATGTCGCCGCTCGCAGGAGATCGCGCATGTCACACCCCAGCGCCGTGGGCCTCACCACCGGAAACGCGCCGTTGCCCGACTTCCCGCAGCCGCGCACCTGCCCGTACCAGCCGCCGCCCGGCTACCGCGACCTGCGGCTCGCCGAGGGGCCGGTGGTGCGCGCCCGGCTCTACGACGGCCGTCCTACCTGGGTGGTCCTCGGTCATGCCGTCGCCCGTGAGCTGCTCATCGACCCGCGGCTCTCCTCCGACTGGAGCCGGCCCGACTTCCCGTCGCCGAGCCCGCGCCGCAAGGCCATCCAGAAGGCGACGATCCTCGTCGGGATGGACCCGCCGGAACACTCCGCGTACCGCCGCCGGCTCATCCCCTCGTTCTCCGTCCGCCGCACCCGCGAGCTCGGCGAGTCGATCCACCGGCGCGCCGGTGAACTCGTCGACGCCATCATCGAACAGGGCCCGCCCGCGGAGATCCTGCACGCTCTCGCGCTGCCGCTTTCCTCGCACACCATCTGCGGGATCCTCGGCGTGCCCTACGAGGACCACGCCTACTTCGAGGAGCAGTCGGCGCTGCTCGTCTCGCCCGACGTCTCCGAGGAGGACGCGACCGGGGCGCTGACGAACCTGCGGGACTACCTGACGTCCCTGGTGGACCGCAAGGAGAAGGAGTCCGAGCCGGGCGAGGGCCTGCTCGACACCCTGGTGCACAAGGACCTCGCCGACGGCTCGCTGTCACGCGACGACGTGATCCGACTCGGCATCATCCTGCTGATGGCCGGTCACGAGACCACCGCCAGCATGATCACGCTGAGCACCTTCACGCTGCTGCAGAACCCGCGCCAGCTGGCGGCCTTCCGCGCCGACCCGGACGGGGCGGGCATGGCCGTCGAGGAGCTGCTGCGCTACCTCTCCATCGGGGACGTGGCCATGCGGATCGCCGCCGAGGACATGGTCGTCGGTGACGCCCACATCAGGGCCGGCGACAGCGTCATGCTGTCCACCGCCGAGATCAACCGCGATCCGGAGGCCTTCGAGGATCCCGACGCGCTGGACCTCGGCCGCGGCGCCCGGCACCACCTCGCCTTCGGCTACGGCGTGCACCAGTGCATCGGCCAGAACCTGGCCCGCGCCGAGATGCAGAGCGCGCTCACCCTGCTCTTCTCCCGTATCCCCGGGCTGCGGCTCGCCGTTCCCGCCGAAGAGGTGGAGATCAAGCCCGCGCAGAGCGGAGTGCAGGGCATCTACGAACTCCCCGTGGCGTGGTGAGGCCGGTGCGCGTCATCGCCGACTCCGACCGCTGCATCGGCGCGGGCCAGTGCGTCCTGACCGCGCCCGGCCTGTTCGACCAGGACGAGGACGGCCTCGTCGTCCTGCTGACCGACACCGTCGCCACCGAGGCGGACACGAAGCTCGCCGAGGAGGCCGCGCACCTGTGCCCGGCCGCCGCGCTCCGCGTCACACCCGCCACCGACGACGCCGAGGGGCAGCCGGGCGCATGAGGACCCGTACACACCGCACCGTCGTCCGCCGGGCCCTGACGGCGGCGCTGGCCCTCGCCTGCGTCGCCACCGGCTGCGGCACCGGCACCGGCCGGGCGGCCGGAGCAGGCGGCCGGATCGTGTACGCCGTCGACACCCAGCCCGACTGCCTGGACCCGCAGATCAGCCCGTACGACGTGACGGCGGCCCTGGGCCGGGGCGTCTTCGACTCGCTGGTCGCCATGGACGCAAAGGGCCGCGTCCGGCCCTGGCTCGCCACGTCCTGGCAGGTCTCCGACGACGGGCGGACCTACACCTTCCGTCTGCGCGACGACGTCCGCTTCCACGACGGCACCGCCTTCGACGCGACCGCCGTCAAGGCCACCCTCGACCACACCGTCGCGCCCGAGACCAAGTCGCAGTACGCGGCCGGGCTCATCTCCATGTACGAGAGCGCGACCGTCGTCGACGCCCGCACCGTACGGATCCGGCTCTCCCGCCCGTACACCCCGCTCCTCCAGGTGCTGTCCACGGCCACGTTCGGCATCCAGTCGCCCGCCGCACTGCGCGCGAACCGGGGCCGGACGTGCCTGAAGCCCGTCGGCAGCGGCCCGTTCGTCTTCGCCGGCTGGACCCGCAACCGGAGGATCGACCTGGACCGCAACCCGCACTACGCGTGGGGCCCGCCGGACGCCGCCCACCGGGGACCGGCGCACGTCGCCGGCGTCACCGTCGAGTTCATCCCGGAGGCCGCCTCGCGCTTCGGCGCCCTCAGCTCGGGCCAGGTCGACCTGGCCTCCGCCGTGCCGCCCAGCCACGTCGGCAGGCTCCGGCACGCCGACGGCTTCCGGCTGATGCGGGCCACCCAGCCCGGCGCGCCGTACCTGCTCATGCTCAACGTCAACCGGGCACCGCTCGACGACCCGCGGGTGCGCCGCGCGCTACAGCGCTCCGTGCGCTTCGACGCCCTGGTGAAGGCGCTGTACTCGGGCGCGTACGAGCGCTCCTGGAGCACCCTGGCGCCCGCCACCACCGGCTACGCCCGCGCGACCGAGGGCGGTTGGCCGTACGACCCCGGGGAGGCGGCCCGGCTCCTGGACGCGGCCGGGTGGACCGGGCGCGACGAGCAGGGCTACCGCACCAGGAACGGCGTCCGGCTCACCGTGCACTGGCCCTACATGAACAGCCTCATGCGCGACCAGCGGGCGCTGCTCGGCCAGGGCATCCAGGCCGAGGCCAAGCGGGCCGGCATCGAGCTCCGGTTCACCGCCCTCGAACCCGGCGCCTACCTCCAGAAGGCGGTCGGCCGCGACGCCGACATCCTCGCCTTCAGCTGGAACCGCGCCGAACCCGACATCCTGCGGACCTTCTTCGACTCCGCGCAGACCGCCGACAAGGGCGGCGTGAACGCCTTCGGACTCGCCGACGCGCAGCTCGACGGCTGGCTCCGCGAGGCCTCCGCCACCCGCGACCCCGCCCGCCGCGCGGCCCTGTACGCGAAGGCCCAGACCCGCGTGAACGACCAGGCCTACGCCCTGCCCGTGTACGCCCCCGCCACCCTCCTCGGGGTCGCCGACCGGGTGCGCGGCGTGACCTTCGACGTCCAGGCGTACCCCCGCTTCCACGACGCCCGGCTGGAGGACTGACCGTGCTGCCCCTGCGCTGGTTCGCGCGCCGGCTGGTGCTGGCCGCCCTGGTCGTGTTCGGCGCGGCCAACGCCGTCTTCTTCGCCTTCCGGCTGCTGCCCGGCGACCCGGTGCGCAGCGTGCTCGGCTCCACCAACCCCACGCCCGAACTCGTCGCGCGGGTACGGCACGACCTCGCCCTCGACGAGCCGCTCGCCGTGCAGTACGGGCGGTTCATGCGCGGGCTGCTCACCGGCGACCTCGGCGAGTCCTTCCAGCTCCAGCAGCCGGTCGGCGAGGTGATCGGCGGGCAGCTGTGGCCCACCGTCCAGCTCGCCGTCGCGGCCCTGCTGCTCGCGCTGCTGGTGTCGGTGACCCTGGCCGTGCTCACCGCCCACCGGCCGCGGGCCCGCCGGCTCGCCTCCTCCCTCGAACTCGTCACCGCCTCCACCCCCGCCTTCTGGACCGGTCTGCTCCTGCTGGCGCTGCTGTCCTTCCGGCTCCGCTGGTTCCCGGCGATGGGCGGCAGCGACGCCGCCGCCCTGGTGCTCCCGGCGGTCACCCTCGCCGCCGGTCTCGTGGGCGCCTTCACCCAGGTGCTGCGGGAGGAGCTCGAACGGGCCCTGGAACAGCCCTTCGTGCTCACCGCGCGCGCCCGCGGCGGCGGCGAGACCGCGATCCGGCTGCGGCACGCGCTGCGGCACGGCCTCATCCCGCTGATCACCCTGTCCGGCTGGGCGGTGGGGGCGCTGTTCGGCGGCGCCGTCGTGGTGGAGACCGTCTTCAGCCGCCAGGGGCTCGGCCAGGTCACGGCCGCCGCCGTGGCCGGCCGCGACCTGCCGGTGGTGACGGGGGTGGTGCTGGTCTCGGCCGTCGCCTTCGCCCTGATCAACCTCGCGGTGGACGTGCTCTACCGGCTCGTGGACCCGCGCATCGACGAGAGGAGCATCGGATGACCGCGTCCGCCTCGGCCGCCTCGTCCCACCCGGCCTCCGAACGCGGGGCCGCGGCGGGCGCCGGCGGGACGACCGCCGACGCCCCGGGCGACGCCGCTGCCGCGCCGCCGCGCCGCGCCCCGCGCCGGTTCCGGCCGGGTGTCGCGCTCGCCGCGGTGGTGCTCCTGGCCGTCGCCGTCGCCGCCGTGGCGCCGGAACTCCTCGCGCCCCGGCAGCCGGACCTCATCGACCCGGTCGACGCGCTCGCGGGGCCCGGGGCCGGACACTGGCTGGGCACCGACCAGCTGGGCCGCGACGTGTTCAGCCGGATCGTGCACGGGGCCCGTACCTCGCTCGTCATCGGGCTCGGCGCGACCGCCCTCGCGGTCGTGGCCGGCTCGCTGCTCGGGGTGTTCGCCGCGACCGCGGGCCGGGCCGTCGACCAGGTCCTGATGCGCGGCACCGACATCCTGATGGCCTTCCCCGGGCTGATGCTGTCCCTGGTGGTCGTCGCCGTCCTCGGCCCCGGCACCGGCAACGCCACCCTGGCCATCGGCGCCTCGCTGCTGCCCGGCTTCGTCCGGCTCGCCCGGGGCCAGGCGCTCGCCATCCGCGACAGCGACTACGTGCAGGCGGCCCTCGTGATGGGCCGCGGCCGGGCGTCGATCCTGTTCCGGCACCTGCTGCCCAACGCCCTGCCCCCGCTGCTCGTCCTCGCCACGGTCAACGTGGGCAGCGCCGTCATCGCCGGGTCCACCCTCAGCTTCCTCGGCCTCGGGCCGCAGCCGCCCTCGCCCGAGTGGGGCGCGATGCTCGCCGAGGGCCGCGACCACCTGGACACGGCGTGGGCGGCGGCCGTCTTCCCCGGCCTGGCCATCACCGTCACCGTCGTCTCCGTGACGGTCGTCGGCCGGGCCCTGCAGCGCCGCTTCGACCGGAGGGACGGCCGTGGACACTGACAGCACCCGCGCGGAGCGGGCCCTCGTCACCGTGGAGGACCTGCGGATCTCCTTCGGCCGCGGCCGCGGCCGCACCGAGGTCGTCCACGGCGTGGACCTCACCCTGCGGGCCGGCGAATGCCTGGCCCTGGTCGGCGAGTCGGGCTCCGGCAAGACCCTCACCGGCCGCACCCTCGCCGGACTCACCGGGCCCGGCGCCACGGTGACCGCCCGCACCCTCGACTTCGACGGCCGGGACCTGACCGCCCTCGACGAACGCGCGTGGCGCCGGCTGCGCGGCGCCGAGATCGGCCTGGTGCTCCAGGACGCGCTGGTCTCCCTCGACCCGCTGCGCCGGGTCGGCGCCGAGATCGAGGAGTCGCTCGCCAACCACGGCATCGGCACCCGTCGCGACCGGCCGCACCGGGCCGTCGAGCTGCTGCGCCAGGTCGCCGTACCCGAACCCGAGCGGCGGGTCCGGCAGTTCCCGCACCAGCTCTCCGGCGGGCAGCGGCAGCGGGCGCTGATCGCCTCCGCCCTCGCCGCGGGACCGCGCGTCCTGATCGCCGACGAGCCGACCACCGCGCTCGACATGACCGTGCAGGCGCAGATCCTCGACCTGCTCGCCGCCCGCCGGGACGCGGGCACCGCGGTACTGCTGATCAGCCACGACCTGGCGGCGGTCGCCCGGCTCGCCGACCGGATCGCGGTGATGCGGGGCGGCCGGATCGTGGAGAGCGGTCCCGCCGGGAAGGTCCTGGCCGCGCCCGCCCATCCGTACACCCGCCGTCTCCTCGACGCGGTCCCGGACGCCCGGTCCGCACGCCGGCGAAGCAGCGGACGCGGCGGGGCCGGCAGGGAGGTGCTGCGCGCCGAGGGCCTGGTGAAGCGTTACGGCGGGCCCGGCGGCGGCATGACCGCGCTCGACGGCGTGTCCTGCGTGCTGCACGAGGGCGAGACGCTCGGCGTCCTCGGCGAGTCCGGCTCCGGGAAGTCCACGCTGGCCCGGATCGCTCTCGGCCTCACCGAGCCGGACGCCGGGACGGTGACCCTGCTCGGCCGGCCCTGGTCCGGCGCCGGCGAACGCTCCCGGGCCGCCCTGCGCGGCCGGATCCAGCTGGTGCAGCAGGACCCGCTGTCCTCGTTCGACCCGCGCTGGACGGTGGAGCGGATCGTGGCCGAGGCGCTCGGCGCCGGCGGCCGGCGGGCCGCGCGCCGTCACCGGGAGCGGGTCACCGAACTCCTGGGCCTGGTCGGCCTGGGTCCCGAACTCCTCGACCGCGGCCCGCGCGGGCTGTCCGGGGGGCAGCGGCAGCGGGTGGCCATCGCCCGCGCGCTCGCTCCCGAGCCGGACGTGCTGGTCTGCGACGAGCCGGTCTCGGCGCTCGACGTCTCCGTGCAGGCGCAGGTGCTGGAGGTGTTCGACCGGGTCCGTGAACAACTGGGTGTGGCCCTGCTGTTCATCTCGCACGACCTCGGCGTCGTGCGTCAGGTCAGCGACCGGGTCGCGGTGATGCGGGCGGGCCGCGTCGTCGAGACCGGCCCGGCCGAGCGGGTCTTCACCCGCCCGGAACACCCCTGGACCCGGGAGCTCCTGGGCGCGGCGACCCCCGTCGCCCTCCCGGACCGGCAGGACGCCGGGAGCCCGGCGTGACGACCGGCGTGACGGGCCTGACGACCGGCCTGGCGACGGCCCTGACGACGGGCCTGACGACGGGCCTGACGGCCGGCCTGACGACCGGTGTGCCCGGTGTGACGACCGGCGTGCCTGGCGTGACGACCGGTGTGACGACCGGCGTGCCTGGCGCGACGACCGGTGTGCCCGGTGTGCCTGGCCTGACCGGTGCGAACGCGAAAGAGCCCTGGGCGCTCGCGCCCACACCGCCCCCGCCGGCCCGCGGCAGCGTTCCGCGGTCCGCCGTTTCCTCAACCACCCTGGCCGGACCGTCGGGTTCCGGCCGTGTCCGACGATCGTGAGTCGCCCATGAACGACACTGCCCCCTTCCGCCTGTCCGTGCTCGACACCGTGCCCGTCTTCAACGGGGTGCCGGCCGCCCGGTCGCTGCGGGAACTCCTGGAACTCGCACCGGAGGTGGAGCGGCTCGGCTACCACCGCTACTGGCTGGCCGAGCACCACAACATGCCGGCCTTCGGCACCTCCACGCCCCCCGTGCTCATCGGGCAGCTGGCCGGCGTCACCTCGACGCTGCGGATCGGCTCGGGCGGTGTGATGCTGCCCAACCACGTGCCGTACGTCGTGGCGGAGCAGTTCGCCACTCTGGAGGTCTTCCACCCGGGGCGGATCGACCTCGGCGTCGGCCGTGCGCCGGGTGGCGAGCCCGCCACCGCACGGGCGCTGCGGCGCACCGGTGACCCCGCGCACGAGGGAGCCTTCGGCGAGCAGCTGGCCGAGCTGATCGGCTATCTGTCGCCCCCGGCGGGCGGCCGCCCGCCGGTCGCGGTCTGCCCGCCGGTCGAGAGCCCGGTGCCGGTGTGGCTGCTGGGCACGAGTGCCTCGAGCGCCTCGCTCGCGGCCCGGCTCGGTCTGCCGTACGCCTTTGCCCACCACCTCAACCCGTCGGGGACGGAGGAGGCGGTGGCCCGCTACCGCGAGGAGTTCCGTCCTTCGGAACGGCTGGAGCGGCCCTATGTCGCGGTGTCCGCGCAGGTGATCGTGGCCGATACGGACGAGGAGGCCGAGTACCAGGCCGGGCCCATCAAGGTGGCCCATGTGGAGGGGCGGATCAATCCGCTGACCCTCTTCCGGACGCCCGAGCAGGCGGCGCGCTTTCCGCTGACGGAGGCTCACCAGCGTTACCTGGAGGGGCACTTCGCGCCGCAGATCGTGGGCGGTCCGGAGACCGCGCGTCGGCGCCTCGCCGACTTCCGGTCCCGTACGGGCGCCGACGAACTGCTCGCGACGGCGCCCGTGTTCGGCCTCGAAGCCAGGGTCCGGACCTTCCGGCTCCTCGCCGAAGCGGTGGATCAGACGGCGGTGGCCGGGACGGGCTCGCTCAGCCCGGCCAGCTCGGCGAGCAGCTCGTAGGACCGCACGCGCTCGTCGTGGTCCTCGACCACGCTGAGCATCATCAGCTCGTCGGCGCCGGTGGCCTTGACCAGTTCGGTGATCCGCTGCCGCACGGTTTCCGGTCCACCGAAGATCTGCGGGTCGTACATCTGGTCGACGACCGCCCGCTCCTCCGGCGAGAAGGAGAAGCGGGCGGCCTCTTCGGCGGGCGGGAAGTACGGGTTCTGGCCGCGCAGCGACTGGGCGGTGATCATCCGCAGGGGCGCGCTGAGCAGAGCCGCGCGCTCATCGCTCTCGGTCACGGCGCCGAAGGCGGCGATCATCGCGTACGGCTCGGCGAGGTACGTCGAGGGACGGAACTCGGAGTGGTAGGCGTCCATCGCGGCCAGCGTGCCGTGCGGGGCGAAGTGGTGCGCGTAGGCGAAGGGCAGGCCCAGGGCGGCGGCGAGCTGTGCGCTGTAGCCGCTGGAGCCGAGCAGCCAGACGGGGACGGACTGCTCCCTCGCCGGCACGGCCGACACGCCTCCCCGTGCGGCGCCGACCGGGGCGGAGCCCTCGGGGGGCGCGAAGTAGCCGAGGAGCTCCTGGATCTGCGCGGGGAAGTCGCTGCCTCCGAGTGGGCCGGCCTGGCGCCGCAGCGCCCTGGCCGTGAGCGGGTCGGTGCCGGGGGCGCGGCCGAGGCCGAGGTCCACCCGGCCGGGGTGCAGGGCGGCCAGGGTGCCGAACTGCTCGGCGACCACCAGGGGCGGGTGGTTGGGGAGCATCACGCCGCCGGCCCCCACCCGCAGCCGGGTGGTGGCGGCGGCGATCTGTCCGGCGAGGATCGCCGGCGACGAGGTCGAGAGGGACGGCATGTTGTGGTGCTCGGCCAGCCAGAAGCGGTGGTAGCCGAGCCGGTCCACGGCACGGGCCAGCCGGATGGTGTTGCGCAGTGACACGGTCGCCGTCGACCCCTGCCACACCGGAGCGGTGTCCAGGACGGACAGTCGGATTCCCAGTTCGGTGGTCATGGAACGAGAATATGGGGACTGCCCCCGTTTTTCAACACGGCCTGGACACCGGCCGGTTCACGCCGCTCTGCTCAGTGCCGAACCGGAGTCCAGGAGGATCTCCTGGTGCAGCTCGTGCAGCTGGCGGCACGGGCCGATCCCGAGCTCCCGGTCGAGCGCCGAACGCACCGTGTGGAAGGCCTGGAGCGCGTCGGCCCGGCGGTCGGAGCGGTACAGGGCGAGCATCAGCTGACGGTGGAACGCCTCGATGAGCGGGTGCTTGGACACCAGGGCGTAGAGCGGACCCACCAGCTCGCGGTGCCGCCCGAGGGCGAGGTCGGCCTCGTTGCGCAGCTCGACGCACTCCAGCCGGGTCTCCTCGGCCCAGGTGGCGAACTCGTCCACGATCTCGCCGCCGCGCAGCTCGCCGAGGACCGTGCCGCGCCACAGCGACAGGGCCTGGCCGCACAGCGCGGAGACCTCCGCGTGCCGGCCGGCACGCGCCGCGGCGCGGCCCTGCTGGGCCAGGCGCTGGAAGTCGTGGGCGTCCAGGGTGTGGTCGCCGAGCTCCAGGACGTAACCCGGGAAGCGCGTCACGATCGGGCTCTGTCCGACGTTCGCGCCCTTCAGCATCTTGCGCAGCTGGGATATGTACACGTGCAGGGTGGCGGTGGCCCGCCGCGGCGGATCGTCGCCCCAGATCTCGGCGCACAACTGGTCGGTGGAGATGACGTTCCCCGCGCGGACCAGCATGGCGGCGAGAAGGCATTCCACCTTCGGCGCGCTGATGGTGAATGCCGTGTCGGCGTCCGTCATGCGCAGGCTGCCGAGGATTTCGAATCGCATTGTCTTGTTGACCTTCCGGAGATCGCGGAGACCGACAGCGCTCAGCGCGACACTGAGCCGTAGCGACCGTCGAGATAGACGAGGGGACGGGCCGGGTCGCCCTGGTACGCGCGGATCGGCTGCGCGATCACGACGGTGTGATCGCCGGCGGGCAGGTCGTACACCTTGCGGCACACCATCGCGGCCGGAACGCCGTCGAGCAGCGGCACGCCGTGCGGGCCGGCGCTCCAGCGGGTGGGCGGCGCGAAGCGGTCGGCGCCGCTGCGCGCGAAGGTCGAGGCGAGCTCCTGCTGGTCATGGGCGAGCAGATGCACCGCCAGGTACTCGGCGGCGCAGACCGTGGACCACGACGAGGCGCTGCGGCCCACCCCGAACGACACCAGGGGCGGCGCGGAGGAGACGGAGGCGAGTGAGGTCGCGGTGAAGCCGACGGGCTGTCTCTCGCCCATCGCCGTGATGATCGCCACACCGGCCGGGTGTGTCCGGAAAACGCCCCGGAACGCGTCTTCCGATATCGGCTCCTCCTCCGCCGCGCCGGCCACCGGACATCTGGCCGAAGCCGACCAGACGTGATGATGGGCGATTCCACCGTGACTCACTTCGAACCCCCTGAAGAACTGCTCCGGCGCCGGTCGGACCCAACGCCGTTCCTTGCCGTACCTTCAGGCTCACAGAAGGATCACGTAGCGACATCCGTGGAAATACGTACGGCCATCAATCGAGCCAGTTCCGCGCGGGATCCGATCGCCAATTTGCGGTAGATCCGGGACAGATGGACCTCCACGGTGCGCGGACTCAGCCCCAGCGCCTCGGCGATCTCCCGGGTCCGCCGGCCCGTTCCGGCCTCGCGCGCGACCTCCCGCTCGCGCTCGGTCAGCACCTCCAGACCGGTCACGGGAGGGATCGGCGCGGGCAGCAGCGCGTGGCAGCCGCGGCCCAGCGAGTTCTCCAGCGGAGTGTCCGGATTCAGCCGGGCGAGCAGCAGCACGTCCCACTGTTCGGCCAGCTCCTGCGCCGAGGCCCACAGCTCCGCCGCCAGCTCCGGGCGGCTGCTGTTGCTCGCCGCACGGGCCGACCGGATACGCGCGGTCAGCCGGTGCAGCCGCAACTGCGCGCCGTCGAACGCCCGCTCCGCCTCCTGGTACAGCGTCACCGCCGCGTCCCACTCGGCCTGCTCGGCGAGCAGGTGTCCGCGCGCGAGCAGCGCGTACGCCCGGTTGTGCGGCAGCCGCAGCACCTGCGCCGCGCTGTTCGCGCGGTCCGCCCACATCGAGGTGCCGCCGGAGCTGCCGGTGCCGCCGGACAGCGAGGCCAGGGCGAGCAGTTCGAAACCCCGCGGGCGCAGCACGGGATCGAGCCGGGGCAGCTCGGGGCCGCCGAGGTCCAGGAGCAGGCCGACGCAGCGGTCCGGGCTGCCCTGCGTCAGCAGGGCCTCGGCCAGGGTGAGCACGGCCGCGCCGTGCCAGCGGCAGGCCGAGCGGCGCAGCGCGTGCACGGCCTGCTCGGTGAGCGCGGAGGCACGGCTGCTGCCCGGCGGCTCGGCGTAGGTCACGCACAGCGCCTCCTGGGCGAGGGCCACCACGCGCAGCTGCTCGGCGCCCAGGTAACCGGCGAGCTCGGTGGCCTCGGCGGCGGACCTGCGGGCGCTGTCCAGGCGGCCCTGCCGCAGCTGGGCCTCGGCGAGGCCGCTCAGCAGCACCGGCAGCATCGCGTTGTGGGAGCACTCCGCGATGACCGCGGTGCCGCGCTCGTAGAACGACTCCGCCTCGCGCGGCCGGCCGAGCGCCATGGCGCACGAGCCGAGCAGCGCCAGGTACTCGCTGTGGCAGGTGACGTCGGTGTGCGAGAGCTCGTCCATCTGGCGCACGGCGGCGTCGTACGAGGCCAGGGACTGCGCCACCCGGCCGGCCGCGAGCTCGCCGAGGGCGTGCAGCGCCATGGCCCCGGCGAGGGTGGTGCGCTTCCCGCCGGACCGGGCCAGCACGAGGGCCTGGGCCGCGATGCGGGGCAGCTCCTCGTCGCCGCGCATCGAGGAGACGATCCCTCGGTAGATCGTGAGCTGGGCGAGGATATCGTTGTCGGCCTTCGCCTCCCGACGGTCGGCGAGCGCGGCCGACACCAGCTCCGCCGCTTCGCTGAATCGTCCCTGCAGGCACTCGACGATCACGCAGAGCCCGATCGCCGCCCGGCCCGCCTCCTCGGGGCCCAGCGGCGACCCCTGGGTCAGCAGGGCGCGCAGCGGGCCGTCGTCGGCGAGGTAGTCGCAGGCCCGCAGCGCCCGCGCCAGGGGCGGGACCAGAGCGAGCAGCCTGCCGGTCGGCTGCTCGGAGGCCGGCAGCCCGTGCAGGGCCGTCAGGAGCCACCGGACGGCGTCGTAGGGAGAGCTCTGCTCGGCTTCCTGGCCGGCCCTGGCCAGGGTCTCCAGGTCCTCGGGAGTGAAGGAGTTGGTCGACAGCTCGATGTGCACCGCCCGCTCGGACGCCGAGGCCGCGCGGCGGTTGAGCACGGTCAGCGCCCTGCGGTGGGCCTGCGAACGCCAGCAGCGGTCGGTCTGGTCGTGCAGCACCCGGCGCAGCAACGGGTGCCGGAAGCCGAGGAGGGTGCCGGACCAGCGCAGCGGGCGCAGTACGTCCAGCTGGAGCAGGGCGTTGACGACGGCGCAGGTCTCGTCGATGGGCAGCTCCGAGACGGCCGCCAGCTCGTCCCGGCTGAACCGGTCGCCGAGCACGGCCGCGGACTCGGCCACGAGCCGTTCCGCCGGGTCGAGTCCGGCCAGCTCGGCCGCCAGCGGCGCGAGGCGCCCGGTGACCAGGGGGGTCCGCCGGTCCGTGCCGTTGGTGGCGGTTTCCTCCTTGGCCAGCAGATAGAGCGGCTGGCCGTTGCTCTCGTGGAGCGCCGACGGGAGCCAGTCCGTGTCGGGCCGTACGCCGAGCAGACGGGCCGCCTGCTCCAGGTCGAGCGGCGGCAGGTCGATACGGTCCACCCGGCCCTGCTCGGCGCCTTGGGCGAGGGTGCTGAGGAGCGAGGGCGCGGCCTGCCGCGGCCGGTGCGCGATCACCAGCAGGACCGGGGCCCGGAAGGTCCAGCGGGCCAGGTGGTCGGCGAGCGCGAGCGACTCCGGGTCGGCCCAGTGGAAGTCGTCCAGGACGAGCAGCAGGCCCTGGTCGGCGGCCTGGCTGAGCAGTGCGTGCAGTGCCTGGGAGAGCTGCAGCGGCGACAGCTCGGTGTTCCGGCCGCCGAGCCGGGCGCACAGGCCGGCCCGCAGCAGTTCGGCGTGCTCGCGCGAGAGGGCGGACAGCCGGTCGGCCGTCATGATGCCGTGCACCGCGCGGGTGAAGACGTGCAGTGGTTCGTCGTGTTCGGACGGATAGCAGCGTCCGTCGAGAACCGTCACGCCCCGGGCGCGGGCGACGGAGGTCAGCTGGGCCAGCAGTCGGCTCTTGCCCGAACCGGGCTCTCCGAGCAGCTCGACGATGCCTCCCCTGCCTTCCTGCAGGGACTGCAGCGCGCCCAGCAGTTGTAAGGACTCTCTGTACCGGACCGAAGACATGCTCCGTTCGGCGACCAGCGACATGGTTGCGGTAACCATCCGTTCCCCCTGGGGTCGACGTCTCGTGTGTGGCAATCCTGATGACTCGACCACGATGGTACGAGCGCTTTGTTACAGCGACCCTGGCCGGAAGGTGTCCGTGGTGCGAGCATGCCAACGTGCCCTGACCGGCGGAAACCGGCCAGGGCTGCGTGGGGAGTCGAGCAGGTGCACTACAGCGACGTGACGTGCTGGGCGGAGTTCCCCGACTGCTCCGGGGAGCCCTCGGCGCCCTGGTCCGCGCCGCCGCCCATCGGGACGGAGCGCATGATGAAGGTGAGCAGGATGGTGAGAGCGGTGAAGCCGGCGCCCCAGACGAAGGCCGTGGTGACGCCCTCGGTGAGGACGAAGTCCGCGGTGCCCTTGGCGTCGAGACCGGCCGGCGCCTCGTCGGCGGCGCTGCGGCTGGCGACACCGAACACGGTGACCATGATGGCGAGGCCCAGCGCACCGCCGATCTGCTGCATGACGTTCAGCAGACCCGACGCGGCGCCGGTCTCCTCGGGTGCGACGCCGGACATCAGGATGGTGGTGACGCCGACGAGCAGGGTGCCCATGCCGAGGCCGGCGACGACCATGGGGCCGAGCATCGCGGAGAGGAACTGGGCGTCGGGCGTGATCTGGGCGAACCAGATCAGGCCGACGCTGATGGCGGCGGCGCCGACCGCGGTCAGGACGCGCGGCCCGACCTTGGGCAGGAGCTTGGCGGCGATGCTGGAGGTGGCCAGGATCAGCAGCGCGAGCGGCACGAAGGCCAGACCCGCCTGGATCGGGGTGAAGCCCCGGACCTCCTGGAGGAACTGGGTGAGGAAGAAGAACATCGAGTTGCCGGCCGCCATCACGAACAGCAGCGAGAGGTAGCCGGTCGCGCGGTTGCGGTCGGCGAACAGCCGCAGCGGTGTGATCGGCTGCTTGGCGTTGATCTCGATGAAGACGAAGACCACGAGCAGCACGACGGCGGCGGCGAAGGAGAGCAGGGTGAGCGTGTCGCCCCAGCCGCTCTCGGCGGCCCGGATGAAGCCGTAGACCAGGGCGGTCATGCCGACGGTCGAGGTGAGCGCGCCGCCGAGGTCGAAGCGGGCGGGCTTGCGCTCGGTCTCGCGGATGAACATCGGGGCCGCGATCAGCAGGGCGACGCCGATGGGCACGTTGATGAAGAGCACCCAGCGCCAGGACAGCCAGTCCGTCAGCAGGCCGCCGCCGATGAGGCCGATGGCCGCGCCGGAGCCGGAGACCGCCGCGTACATGCCGAGGGCCTTGGCGCGGGCCTTCTCGTCGGTGAAGTGGGTCGCGATCAGGGCGAGCACGGTGGGCGCGGCGAAGGCGGCGCCGACGCCCTGCAGGGCGCGCGCGGCGAGCAGCATCCCGGCCGAGTTGGCCAGGCCGCCGAGGAGCGAGGCCAGGGTGAAGATCGTGACGCCGACGAGCATCCCGCGGCGGTGGCCGAGGACGTCTCCCGCGCGGCCGCCGAGGAGGAGCAGGCCACCGAAGGTCAGCAGGTAGGAGCTGAGGACCCAGGAGAGTCCGGTGGGGGTGAAGTCGAGCGCGACCTTGAGGTCGGGCAGGGCGATGTTCACCACGTTCACGTCGAGGATGAGCATCGTCTGGAGGGTGAGCACGATGAGGAGCACCATGCCGTTGCGGCGGCCGGCCGCCTCGGCGGTGGGCGGGCTCTGGCCCCCGGCGCTCGTGACGGTCTGTTCACTCATGATTCGGCATCTCCTCGAAAAGCTAAGCGGGGACGTTCCACGGTTCTGTTCCAGAACATACAGGGGCCGTCCCCGTTTAGCAATCGGCAACGGAAGGGCGTCAGTTGACCCCGAGCTCACGGTCGATGAAGTCGAAGAGGTCGTCGTCGGACGCCTCCGTCAGCTCCACCGCGGGCGTCTCGGCCGCGTCGCCGCCCTCCGACTCCAGCCGCAGCAGCAGATCGCGCACCCGGCCGGTCAGCCGGCCGCGACCGCCCTCGCCCGCGCCCAGCGACACGAGCCGTGCCTCGATCCGGTCGAGCTCGGCGAGCACCGACGCCACGGGGTCCTCCTCGGCCGGGGCGAGAGCCGACAGCAGGTGCCGGGCGAGCGCCAGCGGCGTCGGATGGTCGAACACCAGCGTGCTCGGCAGCCGCAGACCCAGCTCCGCGTTGAGCCGGTTGCGCAGCTCCACCGAGGTCAGCGAGTCGAAGCCCAGCTCCTTGAAGGGCCGCTCGGTGCCGACGCCCGCCGCGTCCGTGTGCCCGAGCACCGTCGCCACATGGCCGCGCACCAGCCCGAGCAGGAGGTCCAGACGCTCCGGACCGGCCAGCGCGGCGAGCCGCTCCCGTACCCCGGCGCCTCCGTCCGCCCCGGCCGCCGAACCCCCCGCCGCCTTCCGCACCGCACGGCCCTCGCCGGCCAGCTCCGCGAAGAGCGGCGGCAGCGAGCCCGCCCGGGCCCGCGACCGCAGCGCGGCGGTGTCGAGCCCGACGCCGACGGCCAGCGGCTGCCTGCCTTCGAGCGCCGCGTCGAAGAGCGCGAGACCCTCCTCGTTGCCGAGCGGCAGGATGCCGTCGCGCGCCATCCGCGCCAGATCCGCGTCCCCGAGCTTCTCCGTCAGCGCACTGCGCTCGTCCCAGAGTCCCCAGGCGAGGCTGGTGGCGGGTTGTCCGTGGGTGTGGCGGTGGTGGGCGAGGGCGTCGAGGAAGGTGTTGGCGGCGGCGT